>DASPGQ010000716.1 GCA_035620555.1 Vicinamibacteria bacterium | reverse complement strand
GAACTCGAGGAGCATCCACTCCTTGCCAAGCGACTCGTTTGCGAGGCGATAGCCGAGGATGGCATAGCCTTCATTGTTGTACGCCGCGCGAATGTAAGCGCCCTCCATCGTCATGATCTCGGGCACGCCGGCCTCGGGTATCTGCACTTTTGGCTTCTCCTGGGTCTCGGTATTACCAGGAGCCGGAAGCGCCCAGGTCGAAATCAGTACGAGGAGGACGAACGTCGATAGAACGCCGTATCTCATGGAAACCTCTTTCTTTCAGGATCCCAAGCTTACACCACCGGCCAGCTGGAAGTGGTTCGCGTACCGGGCGTCGCCCGCCACGCAGCACCCGTAGATCCATGGGCGCGCGCACAAGATCTCAAGCGGTCGAGGCTCCTGCTTTCTTCCGCCTTCGCATGGACCGCGATTGATTTCAGCAACTTGCCCGCGGGAGAGGCGCTAGTCCGCTCCGTCCCGGACGCTCTCGACGCGAAAAACGAGTCCTATGAGCCCGCCACTCGAGTCGCGCTCCGTTTCGATGCGATGAAGAGTTTCGAGCGAAGCGACCGTCCTTCGTGCGCATAGCGACCCGGTCGCTCCAAGAGCCGTTCACGACGGTGTGAGGATAGGCTTCCTAGGAGTATGCGCTCGTATTCCGGCTCCTCATAGAAGTCCGCCACAATCGCAGCCGACAGGTCCTCATCGAGACCGTAGCCCAGCAGCCGTCGCAAGGACTCATTCATCCACATGAGGCCGCCTTCATCGTCGAACCCAGCGGCCGGAACGACGTCTAGTAATCCATGCGACTCTTACGCGGCATGCACCGGACCCTGACCCCCTGCACGAGGAGGGTGTTGCTTCGGAGTAGCTTTGCCGTTTCCAACCGTCCGCGTCGCCTCAAGGGGTCGAGCCCGTGGCCCCCGCCAAAAGCCAGCCACGTCTCTTCCCCCCGCATCCTCATGCGTCGACGGGACGCACGGGAAGTAGTCGCACGGTTGTTCGTTCCCCGATAACGGTTAAAGCGGTCGTCGTGAACCGAGGTTGGTATGCCCTTCAGCGCCGTTCTAACCGTTAGCACAAAGCCAACAACCGTTCCCCTACTTCCCTCTGGCGCGAAGAAACCCCACGATGAGCTCGATCATGACGCGCGCGACAATCGGACTCCTCACGAGGACAGCGTGGAGCGTCGTCGTGGCGTCGCCCGCCCGGCGAGCGCCTCGAGCTTGGGCTCCTCGATGAGCCACCGGTAGTTCCTTCCCGGGTGGCTCTCCACACGATCGACGACATAGGCAACGTCACCCAGCAGGGCCGCGATCTCGGTCAAATGGGTCAGGTCCCGATATGGGGTGCCGCGATACTTCTCCAGGACGCGCCGCCCCTCTTCGACCCCGCCTCGCTCGGTTGCGATGAGGGCGAGCGCGATCTCGAACATGTCTCTCTCGTGGGTTTCGGGTGAGCGGGAATACTCCTCTCGCCAGATCGCTTCCGCTCGCGCGAGCTCACCGATTCGATAGTAGGCATCACCCAGGAGGAGATTGGCCGCGGGGCTCCCGGGCTCAAGCTCGATTATGTGGTGCAGTATCACGAGTCTACTTCACGGCACAGCCGCTCGCAAAGACCGATCCCCTCGTTTTCTGAATGTTAGGAGAGTATTAGCCCCGATCGCTAAGTCTTTGTGCCGACGACCGGGGTGAAGAGTCGCCGCTGTCAACTCGGGATCGGGGCAATCCGCTGCCCGAGCTTGCGCTGTGGGAGATGGACGACTGAAGAAACGACAGGGACCGTGCTCGTCGTTCTGCTCGGGACGGCTTTCGTCGCGAAGTGGGTCCCGCGCGATGAGCCGCTGCGCTTGCTCCAACCACAGAGCTCCGGAGCGAGTGAGGCTCAACGAAAGAGATACGGCCCGTAGAACTCGCCCACCCACTTTTGAAACTCGAGAAGCCAAACCGCAAGAAACGCAGCGAACACCACGCCGATGAGAACGTGTCGGACCGCGGGTCGCTCGATCCGACTCGTCCCTCGAGCGAGCAGAGCTCCACCGGTAATCGACAGCAGGCCGGCGGCCCAGTAAAGCTCCTTCTGTTTGAGGAAAAGGTCAATGAAGACGTAACGCAATGCATAGGCCACGATCGCGGAAGCAAGCCAGCCATAAAACAGCAGGCGAAGCGACGGCGAGGGAACTCGACGAATCTCGGTTGCCGCGCCGATTCCCCCGATGATCAGTAGAGGGGCGCCCAGGAAGGTGAACGCCCGCGCGTAGGCCGAGGCCAGCAGGGGACCACCGGTCGTCGGTTCCGGCAACGGCGCATGGGCTCCGGACGGCAGAACGGAGCCGAACAGATCCGCGAGAGCTCGGGGATGGTAAAACAAGAGCGACAGAGCAAGCCCCGCCAGTCCCGCCGACGCGAGCGCGATGGCCGCCTTGCGATCGAGACCTCCCACGAATGGGGCGAGCAGAAGACAACAACCGACGAGAAGCCCGATGTGGAGAAACCCCGCGGTGTAGGACGCGAGGGCCACGGTGACGACGAGCGTCGCGCCCATCCAGGTGCGCGTGTTGCCCACGGAGAGACCGACCTTGGCGAGGTACACCAAGACAAAAAGGTCCAGAAGTCTGCCCAGAGTCGCTGGTCCCTCCAGGAGCAGCAAACTACGTGTCAGGCTGGGAGTCAGCACGAAGATGGCACAGGCGTAGACCGGCGCTCCCGGGGCCGCACTCAGCCGCGTCGCTAGAAAGGCCAGGGGAAGAAGCGACAGCGCTCCCAAAGTCGCGTTCGCGAACAGGATCCACCGGTCGGGAGCGTGGAGCAGCGAGTTTCCCAGATGCACGAGCGTGTGAAAGACGGGTGAGTACGGAAAAGCCTGGCTGCTGCCAGCGACGTCGGTTACCCCCAGGGAATGCGCCATTTGATAATCGGGAAGGCGCGTCCAGAAGTCGACGACCCCTCGATGGTAGAGAAGCTCGACCAGCGTCTCCTGGACCTGGATGTCGGTGAAGTAGTAGCTCGGATGAAAGACCCACGCCGAGCGCAGGAGGAGGACGACGAAGACCATTCCGAGAACGGCCGCGCTCGCCTGTCTCCAAAAGAGCTTGACCAGGCCGATGATCCCAACGCCGGCGAGAACGGGCGCGGTGCTGGCCGACGCGAAACGAAGCGCTGCGAAAGTGTCGAACGCGCTCCAGGCGACGAGAGCGACGGCGGTACCAACGGCCGCTCCCAGTGAGCCTGCCCAACCCGCTCCGGCGAGGAGCAAAGCCACGAACGTTCCGACCAGCAAGATCGCACCCGAACGAACGACAGACGCCTGAGGCCAGAGGTGACGCGCATTCCATTCGACCGCGCTCAAGAAAACCGAATCGGGGTCTTCCGCGTCGGAGCGCAATCGAACGACGGCCCGAATCCTCTCGGAAGGAAGGGCGAGGTCGATTCGCTGGGGTGCGGGGGACGCCACGAGCGTCACCTCCCATGGCTCACCCGATTCGAACGCCGCCCGAAGCGAGGCTCGCTCATCACCCGAGTACCGTACCCAGAGGGACACGGTCCCGGGCCCATCGACTGTAACCGGAAACCCGATCACCGAGCGACGGGCCAGCGCGCGCCAGACGCGATCCTCTTCGAATCGCCATTCGCGCGACAGACCGCTCCAGCCCGGATGCCAGCCGGGGCGCACCCTCAGGGGAAGCGGCCCCCGGAGCATCACCAGGGTGAGCGGCAGGCCAGCCGCGCCGAGAGCGACCGCCGTGAGAAGAACGCGGGGAGTGGAGCCCGTGGCGAGCGACCCGGGAAGCCTCATGCCCGGGCTGTCTCACCGTCCATTCGACGGCCCTACTGAACGTAGCCGAGACTTCGCAATCGTTCGAGCTCTTCCGCGTCGAGCGTTCCCGCTTCCTGCTCGTCGGTCGGAAGCTTGTTGGCCGCCGCCCACTCTCGCCAGCGCCCGAGTTGCGTCGAGAGCCGCTCCACGAGCTCGGGATGCTCCTTCGCCCGATCGTGCTGGTCCAGCGGATCCTTCCCGCGTTCGTAGAGCTCGAACTCGGGAAACCCTGGCGGGCGTTGGACGTTGTGAACGAGCTTGTAGCCATCGAGGACGATGGAGAACGCATCGACACCATTCTCCAATTGGTCGATTCGCCTCTTCCATTCGGAGATGGCGGGACGGCTCGCCCACCGTCGACCCTCCTCGGGAAGGAACAGCGGGACCAGGCTCGTCCCCTGCATGCGCCCGGGCACAGCGATGCCGGCGAGCTCGAGCAGGGTGGGGGCGACGTCGAGCAGCTGCACCGTCTCCTCCACGACCACCCCCGAAGGAATGACTCGGGGCCAGCGCAGGATCAAGGGGACGTTCGTCAGCTCGCCATAGACGTTGTCTTCGTGAAACCCACCACCGTGATCGCGAAACTCCTCGCCATGGTCGCTCAGGAAGACGACGAGCGTGTCCTCCTCGAGTCCGAGCTCTCGAAGCCTTTCGAGCACCCTTCCGATCTCGACGTCGGCGGCCCGGATCGATCCGTCGTACCAGGCGAGCTCCCGCGCATTGAAGACGTCGGGATCCAGACCCGCGTCCACGAGGTCCTCGCGATGAGGAAGCCTGCCGTTTCGTTCGCGCTCCTCGACGAGCGGTTTCACCTTCTCGATGCTTTCCTTGAGCGACTGGGAATCGCCGGGCTCGCCCCAGAGCGCGTCGTAGGGACGGTAGGGCTCGTAGGGACTATGGGGATCGATCGGGTGGAGAAAAACGAAGAAGGGCAGGTCATGATGGGTCTCGAGCCACTCGAGAAGCCGGTCGACCAGGGGACGCGCCGTCTTGCTGCGGCTCTGCCCGTCGGGAACCTCGATCGAGCCGCGCTCGTGGAGGACTTCGAGGCCCTGATGAAGGTTGTTGGCGCGCCCCGAGAAGCCGTTTCCCGAGGCACCCCAGGTCGCCCACCCCGCTTCCCGGAAGGATTCCGCGAGCGTGTCTGCCGAGGCAGGAAGCTTGTGGAATAGCTCGTAGACCCCGTTCGACGAGGGATAAGTAGAGGACAGGATCGAAGGAACCGAAACCTTCGTCCAGGCCCCTTGAGCAATGGCATTCTGGAACCTCACCCCTTCACGGGCCAAGGCGGCGACGCTCGGGGCCGTCTCGCGCTCATAACCATAGGCCTCGAGGTGATCCTGCCGAAGCGTGTCGAGCAAGACGACGAGCACGCCCCGAGGACGCGGGTGGCTCTCTCGAGACGCGCTCTGCCAGACGCTTCTCCCTCGGATCGCCGGCGCGCCCCAGAAACCGATCGCGCCGGGCTCGAGGGCCTCGAGTCGCAACGACAACGTCGTCTCCCGTGAGGCCAGCTCGGGAAGATCGAACGTCACCTCGTGCCAGCGATTCGGCGTGGTGATCGTCCGTCGAACAAGCAACCGTTCCTCTCCGCGCTCCGCCTCGGCAACCACGGAGAACGTCACTGGACCGTCCTCGACCGTGCCGACGGCGAGATCCAGGACCGGGTCGGGAGGAAGTGTGACGGTGAAACGAGCGTCCTCGGGGGAGCGGGTCACGATGGTCTCGCGGTATATCTCGGAAAGACCTTGCCAGCTCACGCCCGACGGGATCTTCGCGAGATGCTCGCGGCGGAACACGAGGCGCACCGATTCGATCTCGAAGTCGGCCGCCTCGACGTCCGTGGGTTGCAGCAACACGTGCCGAATGCCCGACGCGGGAAACGAGGTCCGTGCCGCGGAGCCGGCGCTGATCGTATAGGTCTGGATCTGCTCGCCGGGCAGAAGCGGAGTGGAAAGTGGCCAGGGGAATCGCTTGACCCGGCTCGCCAGGCGGTCGAGGTCGACTGCCTCGTCTTCGCTGAAGTTGACCGCGAGGTTCGAGCCAGAGGATACGCGGGCTCGAATCACCACTTCCTGGAGCACATCCGCTGGGTCTACTCTGGCAGGGCGTTCCAGCTGCAGGATGGGCACGTCGGTCGCGGAGCGTCCGGTGAGACGCCCTTCGCGAACCGCAGCCTGGGCGATCCCGGGCCCGGCCTTCCACGACGGGCTCGGCCCGTCGAAGCGCCACTCGGTTGGCTCGGGCGGAGCCGGAGAGGGGCTCGCGCCAAAGATGTTTGCCGAGGGGAAGGCGTCGACGAGCCTGACCACGGCCGGCGGCGTCGCGGACTCGCCGCAAGCGATGACCAGCGTTGGGATCGACATCCAGAAGGTCAAGGACGCGCGCATGCCGTTACTCCTTTTGGCGGGACCCCAGTTATTTCAGGTGGCGCTCCATGTACTCGAACACCATCGTCCACAGGTGGATGACCTCGTCGGTGCCCCGGATCCCGTGGGTCTTGTTCGGGTAGAAGAACTGGTCGAATTGCTTGCGGTTCTTGATGAGACCATCGATGAGCTGGATGGAGTTTTGAGGATGGACGTTATCGTCGTGGGTGCCGTGAATGAGAAGCATGCGGCCCTCGAAGTTGGCAACGGCTTCTACCGAGGAAGTCCTCCGATAGGCCTCGGGATCCTCCCAGGGCGTTCCCATGTAACGCTCGGTGTAGATGGAGTCGTAGAGGTGCCAGTCGGTGACCGGGGCGCCCGCCACACCGATCTTGAATAACTTGGTGTGCGTCATGTGAAACGTCGTCGTGAACCCTCCCCCGCTCCAACCCCAGACCGCCGTGTTCCTGGCATCGACGTAAGGGAGCGAAGTCAGGTACTCGACCGCCGCCTCGTGGTCCGCGACGGCGAGCGGCCCGATATTGTGATCGCCGAGAACGGCGTATTTGTGGCCCCAGATCGCCGAGGTGCGGTCGTCGATCTGGGCCACCACGTAGCCCTCCTGAACGAGGAATTGGTGAAACAAGTACCGGCTGCCGGCCCAGGAGTCCCGAATGGTCGGCACTCCCGGCATGCCGTAGATATAGACGACCAGAGGGTATTTCTTCTCCG
>DASPGQ010000715.1 GCA_035620555.1 Vicinamibacteria bacterium | reverse complement strand
GACAACGTCGGCAACGCGCTCGAGGTCGAAGAGGCACTCTCGGTTCTCGAGGGCCGGGGGCCGGCCGATCTCGTGACCCTCTCTCTTCGGCTCGCCGCCGAGATGCTCGTTCTCGGCGGTGTGGCGAGCTCGCGGGCCGAGGCGGAGAAGAAGGTCGCGGAAGAGCGCTCGTCCGGTCGAGGACGGGAGAAATTTCTCCAGATCGTCGAAGCGCAGGGCGGCGATCCCGGATTCGCCGACAGGCGGCTCTTCGACCGCGCGAGCGCGAGCGTCGAGGTTCGAGCCACGCGCGACGGTTTCGTCAACGCGATGGACGCCGAGCTGATCGGCACCGCGTCGATGTTGCTCGGAGCCGGTCGGGAGCGTCGCGAAGACTCCATCGATCGACAGGCGGGCATCGTGGTCCACGCGAAAATCGGAGCGGAGCTCCGGAATGGAGAGAGGCTGGTCACTCTCCATTTCAACGATCGCTCGCGTGTCGAGCGCGCGGTTCAGTGCATCCACTCCGCGTACGAAATCAGAGAGGCTCCGCCGAGAGAGACCCCGAGACTCGTGCGGGAAGTACTCGAGCAGGAGACGTCAGCGTGATGGAACGATACATCGGTTTTGCCGGTCTGGTCGTGATCCTCGCCGTCGCTTACGGCATGTCGATGAACCGCAGAGCGATCCGGGCCCGAACCGTGCTGTGGGGCATCTCGCTGCAAGTGCTGTTCGCCCTGTTCGTAATGAAGACGCCCGTCGGCATCGAGGTTTTTCGATACGCCAGCGACCTCGTCACCGCGCTCATGGACAAGGCGACGGCCGGCGGGGCCTTCGTCTTCGGGGAAGCTCTGGTGAACGACGAACGGCTGGGTTTCATCTTCGTCGTCAAAGCGCTTCCGATCGTCATCTTTCTTTCCTCTTTCTTCGCGGTGCTGTACTACGTCGGCATCCTCCAGAAAGTGGTGCTGCTCATGGCACGAGTGATGTCCACCACGATGGAAACGAGCGGGGCGGAGTCGCTCTCCTGCGCCGCCAACGTGTTCATGGGGCAAACCGAAGCGCCGCTGGTAATCGCCCCCTACGTCGAGAAGATGACCTACTCCGAGCTCGCCACGCTGATGATCGGGGGGATGGCGACGATCTCGGGCGCGGTGCTGGGAGCCTACATCGCCATGGGCGTCCAGGCACAGTTTCTCCTCGCCGCGAGCATCATGAACGCTCCCGCCGCCCTGCTCATGGCCAAGATGCTGGTACCCGAGACCGGAGAGCCCCTCACCAGAGGTGAGGTCAAGCTCAAGGTCGAGCGCCGCGAGGTCAACATCATCGACGCCGCCGCCAAAGGGGCCGGCGCCGGCATGACCTTGTCGCTCAACATCGCCGCCATGCTCATCGCCTTCCTCTCGTTGATCGCTCTGGTGAACTGGCCTCTCCAGGCGCTGAACCTTTCGCTCGAGCAGATCTTCGCTTGGGCATTCTCGCCTCTCGCCTTCCTCATGGGAGTTCCCTGGGCCGAGGCGGGTGAGGTCGGCTTCCTGTTCGGCCAAAAGCTGATTCTCAACGAGTTCGTGGCCTACGCCTCCCTCGGCAAGCTCAAGGAGGCCTCGGCGCTTTCCCCACGATCGGAGCTCATCGCAACCTATGCCCTCTGCGGCTTCGCGAACCTCGGCTCCATCGGAATCCAAATCGGCGGGATTGGTGCACTGGCGCCTTCCCGAAAAGAAGATCTGGCTCGACTGGGAGTGAGAGCCGTCCTCGGGGGATCACTCGCGACCTTCATGACCGCGACCATCGCCGGGCTCCTGAATTGAGATCGTAATGAAGATGCTGGAAGAGATTCGAGAAGCCGTGACTTACGTTGGCTCTCGCACGAAGCTCCGACCCCGGGTGGCCGTGGTCCTGGGGTCGGGCCTCGGCGCGTTCGCCAGCGATCTCTCCGACGCAACGAGCCTATCCTATGCCGACATCCCCCACTTCCCTTCCTCTACCGTCGAGGGCCATCAGGGGAGCCTCTTCGTGGGAAACTTCAAAGGGGTACCACTGTACGTCATGTCGGGCCGCGTCCACGCGTACGAGGGCCATGCTCCCGACGCGGTCGTCCTTCCCGTTCGAGTCCTCGGACTCCTTGGTGTCAAGAGCCTCGTGCTGACGAACGCCGCCGGCGCGATCAACACCGCTTTCAGGCCGGGGGAGCTGATGCTGGTAACCGACCACATCAACGCGACCGGTCTCAATCCTCTCGTCGGCCCCGAACGAACCGAGCTCGGACCCCGCTTCGTGGACATGTCGGAGGCCTACCACCCGGCGCTCATCGCCGCTTGCCAGCAGGCCGCCCGTCGCATCGGCCTGAACATCCGAAAAGGCGTGTACATCGGCCTCCTCGGCCCGAGCTTCGAGACCCCCGCCGAGATACGGATGATGAGAACCCTGGGCGCGGACGCGGTCGGAATGTCCACGGTGCTCGAGACCATCGCCGCGATCCAGATGGGCATGAAAGTCCTCGCCATCTCCTCCCTCACGAACATGGCCGCGGGCGTCCAGCCGCACAAGCTCGACCATCGGGAGGTGCTGGAGATGGGCAAACGGATTCGATCGGTGCTGCTCGAGCTTCTCGCCGAGCTGATTCCGGCGATCCAGAAAGCAGGTTAGCGAATGGTGGACGAGCTGGTAGCGGCAGCACGAAAAGCCCGGCGTCGCGCCATCGCGCCTTACTCGGACTTCAAGGTCGGAGCCGCCCTCTCTACGAGGGACGGTACGATTCACACCGGGTGCAACATCGAGAACGCAACGCTCGGTCTGACGGTCTGCGCCGAACGAGTCGCTCTGTGGAAAGGCCTATCCGAGGGCGCGAAGCGGTTCACCGCCGTCGTCGTGGTCACCGGCGCCTCGCGACCGACGCCACCCTGCGGAGCCTGTCGGCAACTGCTCTGGGAGTACTGCGGCAACATCCCGGTTCATCTCGTGACGACCCGCGGGCGCCGCAAGAGCTTGCACCTGGGCGAGCTCCTGCCCTACGCTTTCGACAAGAACGATCTGTGAGCCAGGGATAAGAGAAACAGATTGTTGGTGTAGGAGAGATCTCCTCATCCCTCTTGTTACAACTTCGACTCCAATCGAGCGACGGCTAAAGATCGACGGCGGCTACGTAAGGCAGATTCCGGTAGCGCTGGTCTTGATCGAGACCGTATCCGACAACGAAGCGATCCGGGACCTCGAAGCCCACGTAGTCGACGGCGACGTCGATCGTTCGGCGCGACGGCTTCGACAGAAACGCCGCGACCTTGACGGATGCGGGTCGGCGGGTGCGGAGCATCGTCAACAAATAATTGAGGGTAAGACCGGTGTCGGCGATATCTTCCACGACGATGACGTGCTTGCCTTCGATGGCGAGGTCGAGGTCCTTCGTGAGCTGTACCTCACCGCTCGTGCTGGTGCTCTTGCCGTAGGACGACACGGCCATGAAGTCCAGAGTCACCGGGATGTCGATGGCGCGAGCGAGATCGGCGGCGAACATGTATGCGCCTTTCAGCACGCAAACGAGATGGACCGTCTTCCCCTCGTAGTCGCTCGAGATCTGCCTGCCCAGCTCCCGAATGCGCGCAGAAATCTGCTCGGCAGTGATCAGGACGTCGAGGGACAAAAAGCCTCAGCTCCGCGCGTTCCCCTGGGCGAAGAGGTCGAACTTCACGGTGATGATGCCGACGGCCTCCACCGGTTTTCCGTTCTTCAGTGCCGGCTTCCATCGCCAGCGCTTCGCGTTCTCCTTGGCGGCTTCGACGCAATACGGCAGCGACTTGATGACGCGAATCACCTCGGTGGAGCCGTCGAGCTTCACCAGGACCTGGAGGATCACTTCACCGGCGACCATCTTCTCGCGCGCCTGCGCCGGGTAGACGGTATCGGGCTGGAAGATCGGAACGGGATCGATGTCCCATCCTCCGGGGCGATAATCGCCACCACCGAAACCTCCGCCTCTGCCGGGGCCGACGCCCCATCCCTCGCCCGTGCCGACGCCGGTGCCAGTTCCCCCACCGATGCCACCGCCGGTTCCCGAGCTCGGCTCGATGTCGAGTCCGCCGAATTCGCGGCCGTCGGTGAGGGACAAGCCGGGAAACTCCGTTGCATCTGGAGAAAAAACGCCGAAGAAAAGAGCCGTTTCCGTGGGGAGATCGGGCACTTCGAGGTCCGAAAAATCCAGAGGCCTGGGTTTCCTCGGTGCCACGGGAGCCCGTCGTGGCTCGGGCGCCGGCTCGGGCGGAGGATGGACCTTTACGGGAATGTAGGCCGTGGGGCGTTTTCCATGTTCGCCGCCGCCTCCTCCGCCACCGCCCTCGCCTTCTCCACCCGGCTCGTAGAAGCGAACCGTCACCCCGAGAGGAATTTCATCGGTGGAGAGCCACTTCCCCAACGGCCCGGCGACGAGCAGCAAGAGTACTGCGAGGTGGATGAGACCGGATCCGACGACCGCGCGTTTTCGATCGTTACGAAACCCGCTCGTCCTAAAAGCGAGAGTTTCGGTATCGACGAAGAAATCGCGCTCAGGGCTCACGGCATCTAAATGTTAGCACGCCAAAAAGATCAATGACTTTCGAACAGGAGAAGACGCCCGGCTGTCGCTGGACCAACCGACTCGAACTCCTTCCCCGGCCATCTGATTCTGACTTCGTCCACCGATTGATTTCGTCCGAGCCCGAAATGAACGTCGATGGCACTCTGGGAAAGATAGCTGGTCCCCGTTTTCACCTCTCGAACCGCGGTGCGGTCTCCGACTCGGACCGATACGCGCGCCCCGATGCCGTAGCGGTTCGACATCCGGCCGACGAGACTCACGCTCAACGACCGGTTGTCGTTTCCCCCGTCGTTGCGGGCGAGCAGCACCCGCTGTCCGCATCGCGTGACCAGAACATCGAGATCGCCGTCCGCATCGACGTCCCCGTATGCGGCGCCCCGACCGACGTTTTCTTCGGCCAGAATGCCACCGAGGCTCGTCGCCATCTCACGGAACGTACCGTCGCCCGCGTTCCAGAAGAGGAAGTTCGGCTCCTCGTAGGTGGAGGTGGAGTTGAACAGCTCGATGTTGTCGATGATGTGTCCGTTGGTAACGAAGAGATCGAGACGCCCATCGTTGTCGAAGTCGAAGAAGAACGTCCCGAATCCGACGGAGTTCAACGACGTCTCCGCGACCCCGGCTTCGTAGGAAGCATCGATGAAGATTCCGGTTTCGCTTCCCTTGTACAGGGCGTTGTACTCGAAGTCCAGGTTCGTCACGGTGATGTCCATGAGGCCGTCACCGTCGTAGTCCGCCATATCGGTCCCCATACCCGCTTGAGTCTTGCCGTCCTCGCTGTAGCCCACACCGGAGAGCAACGTGACGTCGGTGAATCGGCCCGCGCCATCGTTGCGGAACAGAAAGTTCCTCATCGAGTCATTGGCGACATAGAGATCGGCGTCTCCGTCATCGTCGTAATCGCCCCAGACCACACCGAGTCCCTTCCCCTCGTCCTCGACGAAGACACCGGCCGACCGGGTCACGTCTTCGAACGTTCCATCACCCTTGCCGTGAAACAGGATGCCCGGGACCGGGTTGTAGACGTCGGGGTGGCAGTAAGCCTGGATCTTTCTCGCTTGATTGCCGCAGAACTTGTGGTTGTCGAGGGC
>DASPGQ010000714.1 GCA_035620555.1 Vicinamibacteria bacterium | reverse complement strand
GGATAAGGCCAGAAGAACGGGGACGAGATGACCGAGATGAGCCGGGTCTTCGTCCCTTCGATGCCGCAGAGCTCGGCAGACAGCGATGCGTGAATGTCTCCGGACAGAAAGACCACCCTCTCGACTCGATGTTCGACGATGTGGGATAGCAACGCGTGACGATCGCGCGGAAAGCCAGCCCAATGATCGTCGGTCTTCGCCCGTGTCTCGGGAAACAACGGAACGGAGCTCACGACGAGCTTGACCCTGCCGGAGCCGTCCGTCAGCCAGCTCAGAAGGGCGCTCATTTGCTCAGAGCTCACCAGCCGAGCCTCGCCGGGTCCTCCGAGCACGCGCTCGGTGCGAACGTCCATCACGAAGAAATCACAGCAACCGTCTCGGAACGTGTACCAGAGCTTTTCGGGAATCCCCTCGATCCTGTGTCCTCGCACGCTAAAGAGAGGGCTGTGGCTCGCCTGGTAAACCTGGTAGGCATGCATGGCAGCGGGGTACTTGACGCGGAAGTCCGACGGAGAGGCGTTCTTCGGCCAGGCGTCCTCGATCTCGTGATCGTCGAGCGTCATATAGGTTGGAACCCGGCTCATCAGCTCTCGAATGCCCGGCTGTGAGAAGGCGTCGCGATAGCGCTTCAGGTATTCGTCGGGCAGGCGGTCGGGGAAAAAGGCGCCCAGGTCGTCCGCGTAGATCTGATCCCCCACCATCAGGAAACCATGGATCTCGCTGCCACCCTCGTCGATCTGGCGGAGGATGGACTCGAAGATCTTGTCGCCACGCGCGTCGAACCAGGCGCCTCCCAGCAAGCGCAGCAGATAGCGGCAGGACCCGAAGACGAACGTGCGGCTCGCGGAGGGATCGTCGGTACCGGTGCGGAACGAAGACCGGCTTGCCGCCCGCCAATCGAGCGGCGTGGAAGCACCGAGATCTTCCGGCTCGGCATTCGAATAGAAGTAGCCCATCTGGTACTCGTGAATGGAATCGGGCTCGAGAGAATCGAGGACCACGACGCCCGTCATATCGAAAGTTGGGCTCGTTTTGAAGAAGACGGGAGAGCGAAACCGACGCTTCGCGCCACGGATACGCACGACGCCTACCGCGCGACGGAGTCCGGTCGATGTCGTTTCGTACTCGGCCCGTCCCCACAGTCGCACGGTGGAAGCGGTCGTTGCCCCGACGATAGGGCCGAGAGTGAGAGGACGAATTCTCGCCAAGACGAGGAATTCTAACAGGGGACCGAGACGAAGATGGCTCGCCTACGACGACGCGATCTAGAATCGGCGCCATGATGAAGGAAGCAGACTCGAACGAGGCGACCCGCAGGCGCTTCCTTGCCTTTTTTGCGAGCACCGGACTCTCGACTACGCTTCTGCCCGGTGTTCTCTGGGCGAAATGGAAGCAGCAAGAGAATGAGGGAATCACACTCGGTGCCGTCGAGGAGGCGGCGAAGCTCTCCGGGATCGATCTCACTCCGGATGAGCAACGAGCGATGCTCGAGGGGCTGAACGAGAACCTCGGGCGATACGAAGAGCTTCGTGAAGTTCGCATCGATAACAGTGTCCCGCTGCCTCTCCACTTCGACCCTCGCGTTGCCGGAGAGGCTCCCGAGGCCCGCGAGCGCGAATTTAGCCCGACACCACCTCCTCGGGTCGAGCGACCGGGCGTGCTCGAGGACGTCGCTTTCTGGCCGGTGACGCATCTCTCCGAGCTCGTCCGTACGCGTCAGGTGAGCGCGCTCGAGCTGGCCGAGATGTATCTCTCGCGACTCGAGCGACACAACGAACGCTTGAATTGCCTGGTGACCCTGACCCGCGACCTCGCCATGAGCCAGGCGCGTCGTGCCGATGCCGAGCTCGCCTCCGGACGGTATCTCGGACCGCTCCATGGCATTCCTTGGGGCGCAAAAGACATCATCTCGGCACGCGGGTATCCCACGACCTGGGGTGCCGCGCCCTTCCGGGACCAGGTACTCGACGTCGACGCGGCCGTCGTCGAGCGTCTGTCGCAAGCGGGCGCCGTGCTGGTGGCCAAGCTCACGACGGGAGAGCTCGCCTTCGGTGACCGCTGGTTCGGTGGTCGAACGATGAGCCCATGGGACCCGGAGGAGGGGTCGAGCGGATCTTCCGCCGGATCCGGCGCCGCCACCGCCGCCGGTCTCGTCGGCTTCGCCATCGGAACCGACACCGGGGGCTCGATCCTCGCTCCCTCGGTACGTTGCGGCATCGCCGGGTTGAGACCGACGTTCGGCCGCGTCAGCCGCTATGGCGTCATGGCCGCCGGCTTCAGCCTCGACCGGGTAGGACCGATGTGCCGAACCGCCGAAGACTGCGCGCTCGTTCTCGACGCGATCGCGGGGCCGGACGGTAGAGATCTCTCGGTCGTCGAGAACCTGCCAGTTCACTGGAACGCAAACGCCGACGCCTCGACTCTCAGAGTCGGTTACACGAAAGAGCTGTTCGACGCCGAGCCGGACGGGGAGATTCGAGCGAACAACGAGGCGACTTTGAACGAGCTGCGCTCGCTCGGAATCGACCCGAGGCCGGTCTCGCTGCCGAAGAGCGACGTCAATTTCTTCATCGAGTACGTGGAGCGCGGCGCGGGTTTCGATGAATTCGCAAGAACGCGACTCGACGAGGGGCTCGTGCGGCAACGTCACCGGGCCGAGCTCCGCGTGGCGCGCTTCGTTCCCGCCGTCGAGTACCTGCAGGCGAATCGGGCTCGCTACCTCTTGATGCAGGAAGTTGCCCGGGCGATGTCGGACCTGGACGTCATCGTGGCCCCTCGTCCGACGCTCGATCCGGAGACGAGCATCAACCCCATCACGAGTCTTACGGGACACCCATCGGTGGCCGTCCCCAACGGTTTCAACTCGCGGGGCACGCCCACCGGGATCTGCCTCACGGGTCGGCTTTACCGAGAAGGCGAAATGCTGCTTCTGGCAAAGACGTATCAGGACCGAACCCGTTTTCATGAACGGCGCCCTCGTTCTTTCGAGCGATGAAGGAGAGAGTCATGCGAAGGCTATTGATGCTCGCAAACTGTGTCGTCCTCTCGACGGCCTGGATTCCGACAGCGGCGAGCGCCGCAGGACAGGAAGGGCTCGAGCGCGTTGAGGGATTTATTTCCTTCACCTGGGACTCCGCTTCCGACCGCATTCTCCTCGAGCTGCCCGAGCTCGGTGAAGACGTTCTCTACTACGTCTCGACCGCTCATGGATTGGGCTCGGTCGAGCTCGGCATCGACCGGGGCATCAACGAGCAAATGGTCGTACGCTTCGAGCGAGCGGGGCCGCGCGTCCACGTCGTACAGCAGAACCTGGAGTACCGCGCCCTGGGTGGCCCCCCCGATCTCGAGCGCAACGTGCGCGAGTCGTTCGCGACCTCGGTGCTCGCCGCGCTTCCGGTAGAGTCCGAGGAGATGGGGAGCGTCGTCGTCGACGGAACGCCGCTCTTTATGAGAGATGCCACGGACATCCGGGGTCTCCTTCGCGATCGCGACCAGGGGAGCTTCCGCCTCGATCGAGAACGCAGCGCCTTCTACATGGAGCGAACCCGGGCTTTCCCGCTCAACACCGAGATCGAAGTAACGCTGACTTTCGAGTCCGACGAACCGGGATCTCTGGTGCGAGGCGTCACGCCCGATGGCCGCTCGCTCACGCTGCGCGTCCACCACTCGTTCCTCCGAGCGCCTACAGGCTACCGACCGAGAAACGCCGATTCTCGCATCGGCGTATCGAGCCTGAGCTTCAAGGACTACGCCGCACCTTTCGACCGCGATCCCGACGTCCGATGGATTCGTCGCTGGCGGTTGGAGAAGAAGAACCCTTCGGCCGACACGAGCGATCCGGTGAAGCCCATCGTCTATTACCTCGACCCGGCCATTCCCGAACCGACCCGGAGCGCGATGCGTGAAGGCGTTCTCTGGTGGAATCACGCATTCGAGGCGGCGGGCTTCTCCAACGCGGTGGAGGTGAGGGACCCGCCCCCGGGGCTGGATCCGATGGACGTCCGTTACGCATTCATTCTCTGGGTGAACCGGGACGAGCGCGGTTTCTCGAGCGGAGGCGGCGTCACCGATCCGCGAACCGGTGAAATTCTTGGCGCCACGACCCGAATGGACTCGCACCGTATCCGGACCATAAGCCACTACTGGCAGGCGTACCAGATGACGGACACCGGCGACGACAACTGCGCTCTGTGGATGCCTCCGGTTGCGCACTTTCTGGCGCCGCAAGCCCAGGGACAGCCGACTCTCGAGGAGATGACGTTGGCCCGTCAAGCCGTGCTCTCGGCTCACGAGATCGGACACACGCTCGGCTTCGGGCACAACTGGAACTCGAGCATCAACGATCGCGCCTCGGTCATGGAATATCCCACCCCGCGGGTGCGCGTGAGCGCCGATGGCTCCCTCGATCTCCGCGAGGCCTACCATACCGATGTTGGGGCCTACGACCGATTCATGGCCCGCTACGCCTACACCGAGCTCGAGCCCGAGGAAGAAGAAGCGAGTCTCGAAGCCATCATCGATGAGATGCGGGCAGAGGGTATTCTCTACACGCCGTCGACGGATCCGCGCTGGAGCTGGTACGACGACCTCTCGTCACCGACCGACTACCTTCGGGAGACGATGGCCGCCCGCGATGTCATGCTCCAGTATTTCGGCCCCGGAATCTTGCGTGCTGGAGAGCCAATCGGAGAGCTGCGCGACATGAGGCTTTGGATGACCTATCTGCACCACCGATGGGCCATCGAGCACGCCCTCGACTTCATCGGCGGCATGTACCACAACCGGGTCCTCAAAGGAGACGATCTCTCGGCGATTCCACCCACCGAGATCGTACCCGCCGCGCTTCAGCGAGAACTGCTTTCTCTCGTCATGAAGGTCATTCAGCCTTCGAGCCTTTTGATCCCCGAGCGAATCCTGCGAGTTCTCACCCCGAGCCCCTACGGCTCCCTCGAGGATCTGTCCTCTGATTACGCTTTCGACCAGCTGCAAGCTGCCCGCATCCTCTCGGCGATGGTGCTGGAGCAGATGCTCCAGCCCGACCGTGCCGCTCGTCTCGTCGCCTTCGCGGACCGGCAGAACGACGCCCTGACGTTTCCCGAGCTGTTGGACGACATCGTAGAGAACACCTGGGAATCTCCCCGCGACACTGAGCTCCGCCACCGTTCCCTTCGGCGAGTCGCGGAACGGGTAGCACTCGACGCCATGATGATGCTGGGCGCACACGCCGACGCCACGCCCGAAGTGAGAGCGGTCGTGCTCCATCGGCTCGAGCGGTTGGGCCAGGCGATGAGCGAGCGTCACGACGACGACCCGGTGACGGAGGCCCATCTTCGGCTGGCCGAGCGCGACATCGCCCGCTACATCGAGGATCCCGCATCGATGGCTTCGAGGCTGGCCGCTCCGACCTGGGGCTCGCGGCCGCGCTCGCGCTACCCGTTACCTCCGGGGCCGCCGCTCGGTTCCGGTTTCGTTCCCTGAGTGGCTAACTCAGCCGAGCCGGCGCGATGAGCGGGACGGTGATCGAATCCAGCCCCTCCGCTCTCATGGAGGCCATGGAGGAGAACCTACTGAACCACGTCACGTTCCTGCAGCGCCGGCTCGAGGGAATGACGGTCGAGGAGCGCGACGGGCTCGTCATCGTGGACTCGGGACTCGGCAGCGACACGTTCAACAAGATCCTTCACGCTCGTTTGTGGGAAGCCCATGCCGACGAGCGGATCGCCGAGGCCCTGCGCCATTTCCGCGACGTAGGCCGTCCGTTCAGCTGGTGGGTCGGACCGTGCTCGCGACCGCTCGACCTCGAGGAGCGCCTCCGTAGCCACGGCCTCGCCGCTCAGGAGTACGAGCTCGGCATGACGATCGCTCTCGAAGACATACCTGCTCAGGTCGACATCCCCGCTGTAGCATCCGTTCGACACGTCACGTCAGCGAAAGAGCTTTCCGACTTTGCCGCCGTGCTGGCCGAGCTGTCCGACCCGGCCGACGAGAACGTGCGCGCGTTCTTCGAGAAATCGAAGACGGTGGTGCTCGACGACGCCTGCCCGATGCGCTTCTACGTCGCACACGTGGACGGTGAGCCGGCGGCGGTCAGCGAGCTCTTCCATGGAAGCGGCATCGCCGGAGTCCACATGGTGGGGACGAGCGCCAAGTTTCG
The DNA here is from genome assembly GCA_035620555.1 of Vicinamibacteria bacterium. Taxonomy (NCBI): domain Bacteria; kingdom Pseudomonadati; phylum Acidobacteriota; class Vicinamibacteria; species Vicinamibacteria bacterium. Next base: position 182 of record DASPGQ010000714.1, on the reverse strand, counting down.
CCGGAGGGGTCTCGGTATGGCCTTGACCTGGACCGCGCTTGCCGACGGAAAGCGCCTCGGCATGCACACCGGAATGCTCCAGGCTTCGCCGGAAGGCCAACCGCTATACGCGCGCCTCGGCTTTCGCCCCTGCGGCCGCTTCGTGGAGTACACATCCAAGTCCATTCCCGTCGAGTAGCCGG
>DASPGQ010000713.1 GCA_035620555.1 Vicinamibacteria bacterium | reverse complement strand
GCGGCCATCATCACCTGGGTAGTCGCGCTTCCACCAGGCAGTAGCGCTCGAAGGGGGCTCCGAAGACTCCCGATTCGACGCGCACCTCGAAGCCCTCGCTCTCGAGGAGGGCCCGCGCTTCGGGAAGAACGAAGGTCAGGTAGTACATCACGAAGGGTGGCGACCACATCGTGTTGCGCAGGTGCATCGCCGCGTTGAAGCCGCGAGACAGCCAATAGCCCCTGGACCCGAGCGGCGGCATCCGGCTCGTCACGAACAGGAAATGCCCTTGGGGCCGAAGGCAGGTCCGAACCGCCTTGACGAATCGCTCCCCATCGGTCGGAAGGACGTGGCCGAGAGCGCTGAAGCAAGTGACGAGGTCGAAAGCGCTCGCGAACGGCGGCTCGAGAAAATCTCCGCGAACGTAGACTGCGTGAGGAACCTGTTTGCGCGCGACCGCAAGCATGCCTCGGCTCAGGTCGAGTCCCACCGCGCGATGCACGTTTAGCGCCTGCAGCACCGCACCCGTTCCGCAGCCGAGATCCAGAAGCCGTCGAGGCTTCAGAGCTCCATGGACGTAATTCGCGGCACGGCTGAGGATCTCGTCCGGCGTGCGAAACGGCGTGACGTCGAACTTCGGCGCAAGCAGGTCGTAGCCCCGCTCCGTCGACGACAGCGCCTGCTCGGCCAGCTCCCAGAACGTGGGCCCGCGGGGATGAAACACTAGGTGGTTCTCTCTACTCCGAGTGGCGTAAGGTGGCCGCGGTATACTGCCGCGCCGGAGTCGTTGTTGGCATCGATGTCATTACCGACTCGTTCGGTGTGTGGAGACGATCATGTTCGAAGGTTACTGTAAGACGAACCCTGTGGTGCTTGCCTTCCGTGTCGCCTTGACGGGCCTGGTGGTCCTTGCCTGCTGCGCGCCGCCTCCACCGGATCCGGGGGTCGCGGGACCGGAGCCCGGGTGGCTCTGGACGACGGAGAAGATCGACGAGACCGTCAACCGAGTGAGAGCGGGCCGGAGCCTCCAGCCGGAGACATGGCCTCAAGGTGCACGGGTGGCCGTCCTTCTCTCCTTCGACGTCGACAACGAGACGATCGCCCTTCGTTATGGCGAACCGACGATTGGAGCGCTCTCCCAAGGCGAGTACGGAGCGCGCGTCGGGCTGCAGCGCGTGGTGGATCTGATCGATGCACATGAGATTCCGGCCTCGTTCTTCATTCCATCCGAGAGCCTGAGACTCAATCCGCACATGGCGGACGTCATCAAGCGTTCCGGGCGACACGAGATTGGAGTCCATGGCTGGATTCACGAGCTCAATTCCTCACTGCCCGCGGACATGGAACGAGAGCTCGTCGAGCGTGCCACCGACTACCTGACCGACATCGCCGGGGAGAGGCCTGTCGGATACCGGGCTCCTTCCTGGAACTTCTCCGACAACACCCTCGACATCATTCGAGACCTCGGATTTCTCTACGACAGCTCGCTCATGGCCGACGACCGGCCTTACGAGCTACTGGCCGGCGGAGAGCCGACCGGCATCGTCGAGCTACCGGTCGAATGGATCCTGGACGATGCTCCGTTGATGAATCCGAGCGGGGCTCGCTACAGCTCACCCCGTGACGTGCTCCAGGTGTACATCGATGAGTTCGACCTCGCCTACGAGGAGGGCACCATGTTCTTGCTCACGATGCATCCTCATTACATCGGGCACCGCTCGCGAATCGTGATCCTGAAGGAGCTCATCGAGCATATTCAGTCGAAGGAAGCGGTGTGGTGGGCGACTCATCGGCAGGTCGCAGAGTACGTGAAACAGCACGCGGGCCTGGAGCCGGCAATCCACTAGAGTGCCCAGTGCCGTGGCGGGACCCGTGATCGATCGTGCCGCCACGGCTCGGGCTGCTTACGGCGCGGCGAGCGCGCCGGGCTCGCTCCGCTCGCGCAGGGTGGGCTTCAGTTTTTCCTCACCCTGCTCGATGCATTAGGGAGGAGCAGCCCCGCCGTAACCCTGCTCGGCGAGCCTCTTCAGGCTCGCGAGAGCCGACGCGAGACCGTCCAGAGCGCCCGACTGCGCCCGACGCCGCACCAATCCGCCGAACATTCCCGTGAGACCGTCCGACCGGCTGCGACTGAAGCTCAGCAGGTAGAATCCCTCGGTGCTCGAGTCACTCGTATCCGGAATGACGTACTTGAGCTCGAGGGCGGTGTGGAAGTAGTGGCTCGCGTACAGCATCTTGGACGCGATGGCCACCGACCCATTGGGACGGCGGTAGAAGACGACGTGGTTCACCCGGGTCGTCGGCTTCAGGCCAAACTTCACCGTGGACCAGTAGAGAAACTCGTTCACGCCGGGAAGCTCGGCGTGCGGATAGTCGTCCAGATAGCGATGGAGCTCGGGCACATACTCCATGAGGTAGGGTGAGCTCGCGAGGAGCGCGTCGAACTCCTCCTCGATGAAGCTCGGCCGTTTCTTGTCGCGATAGGCGCCGAGGCTTGCGTCTCCCTCCTTCACGTATTCCTCGACGCCCTCGAGCGCCATCTGGTGGAGCAGTCGGGTCGCGGCCTCCTTCGCGCCGGGAGAGCTCCAGTCGATTTCGATGTGGAGGCGGCCGAGGATGTTCTCGGTCACCTTGACTTCGCAATCCCCGAGCCGGCACTTGGACAGGGCCTCCATGTCCTCGTCGGAGAGCTCGAGCGCGGCGAAGTCCTCGATCCGTGGCGGCGTCCCGATTTTCCGGATGGCGAGAACGGCGTCGCCGCTCTCGAAGTGCTCGATGTCCTCGTGCCAGGCGACGAAGTAGTCGACGGGCACGTGCACCCGCACGACACCGAAGATGGCGACCTCGGTGTCCTCGTCGGTATCTAACACCTTGGTATAGACCTCGCCCGCGCGCACGCGTCGGAGCTCCTCGTCATCGAGGCCGATCTGGCTTCGGAGGAACTCCGTCATGCGCTCCACCGGACTCTGGGCCCACATCGATTCGGCCCCATAAGGCAAGAACGCGAGAAACGCTGCAATGACAACGATCGTCCGATTCATGTCTTCAGGACCTCCAAGGGGCGAGGCTCGTCTGA
>DASPGQ010000712.1 GCA_035620555.1 Vicinamibacteria bacterium | reverse complement strand
GAGTACTAGCTTCTTATTCACGGTCATTCTTCTCCCATCGCCCGGTTCAATTCCGCGAGCGCGCTCCAGTACGAGGAGAGCGCTTCTTGGTACTGATGGCTCGCGTCCGCGGTTCGCGCCTGAGCCTGCAGGAGATCTCGTACGAGCACGGCCCGCTCCTTGTATCGGTTGCTCGCGAGCCGGAATTGCTCCAGCGCCGCCTCGTGCCCGATACGGGTTGCGGTCAGGAGCAGGCCAGACTCCTGCCATCTGCGGTACTTCATCCCGACTTCGACATCGATCTGCGATTCGGTTTCCTGAACCCCGTTGCGAGCCTGCTCGAGCGTTCTGGTCTTTTCGGCAACGGCGTTGCCTCGCCGTCCCCAGGTGAACGGCTCCCAGGTCAGCAGGAATCCCGCCATGCCGACGTGGGTGGGCAGCACCTCGACGTTGTTGAGCCCGAGGTATCGCACCGACAAGCTGAGGTCGGGAATGTATTCGGCCTTGGCAAGGCGGCGGTCGACGTCCGCCTGCTGCTCCTTGAGCCGCGCTTCGCGGACCTCGGGGCGGTTCTCCATGGCTTTCCGCCGCGCGTCCTCAAGCGAAAGCTCGGGCGCGCTCTCTTCCGGAGACTTGTCCACTCGAAAAGGAGTCGTGAGATCGCGGCCGAGCAGATGGTTCAAGCTCTCCCTCTGGGTCGCCAGCCCGTTTTCGGCCATGGACAGCTCGTACCGGGCCCGCAGGAACCGCGCGTCCACCTCGAGCGCGTCGGCGCGCAGCACGACTTGCTGGATCTGGTACTCCGCGGTAACTCGCTGCGCTTCCTCCAGAGTGGTAACGACTTCTCGTGCCGCATCCACCGCCGCCTGCGTCGCCACGAGGTCGAAGTAGGCGTTTCGAACGTCGGCGGCGATCCTCTGGCGCTCTCTCCGCAGGTCCTCGCCCACGAGCTCGCGGCCCAGCTCGGTCGCGCGGATACGGAGGCCGATCTTGTGCTGCTGGGTGATCGGTTGATCCACGGCGGCGGTGGTGTACGTCGTGAACTGGGAAGGCGTGTGGATGACGCTGTCGGTCGAAGGAATCGGACCGGTGGCTTCATAGGTGCCGAACGAGCCGGCAGGGAACGTGAAATCGATACCCTGCATCGGCAGGCCGCCGAGAACGGCGAACTGGAACTGCGGCAGCCGGTAGCTGCGCATCGAGTCCACCTGGAGATCAAGCTTCTGCGTCTCGAGCGATGAGTTCTTCACGAGACGGTTGTTCTCCAATGCGATAGAGACGGCGGCGTCGAGAGTGAGCAGCGGTGCCTCGGCCTCGAGCGACGACGGCTGTGCCTGCGACACCGCCGGTGCAACGGCCATCATCTGGAGGAAGAGAAGATGTTTGATCTCCATTTCATCGACCTCGGGCTGAAAGCGGGTTCACGGTTCATGGATCGCGATAGTGCACATCCCGTACCAACGAGCGCTCGCGGCAATCACCGAGCCTGCGAGCTCGACGTGAACTGCTGAACCGTCCGCCGAATGGCACGCCGGTCTGGAGCACTCGGGTGGGGCCAGGCGGAGAATGCGGTGCGGCGAAAGGGCCCGTTACGCAAGGATTCGGCTCCCAAGAGCGTCAGGTCGCCGCCTGTCCGAGAAGGGGCTGCGCACCCCTCCACAAAACTGCGCATTTCTGAACGTCTCGTGCCCGTCCGGGAGCCGCTGGGGAATCGGGGGGGGGGAGAACTTCCGGCCTAGTCCGATGGCTCGAGGAAGAGCCGGGTAGCGCTCCGTAAAGCTCTGGAGAGAAGCGGGCGAACTGAAGGAGCTCATATTACCGCGATATCGATGCCTGGCACTCTGATTGCTTTAGTGGGAAGTCGGCAAACCGGTGACTCGAAAGGAAGGAGAGATGCTATCGAAAACCGGCCTCACCCTGGTTCTGCTTTTCACGGCGATCCGCGGCTTCGCGCAGGACGTGAGCATCGACTACGACAAGGATTTCGACTATTCCAGTCTCCGCACCTACTCTTTGAAATCAGGGGCTCCAACCGCGAATCCGCTCATGGACCAGAGAATCGAGAAGGCGATCGACAACCAGCTTTCGATGAAGGGCTACAAGAGAGTCGACACCGATCCCGATATGTACGTCGTCTTCTACGCGTCGACGGGTCTCGACATCAACTTCAGATCCTGGGGCTCCGGTCCACCGTGGGCTTACAGCGAGTTCATAGACATGAACAAGGTCGAGGTGGGAACGGTGGTGCTGGATATCGTCGACGCGAGAGCCAAGAAGCTTCGCTTTCGCGCGATCGCGTCGGACACGGTGAGCAACAAGCCGGAGAAGAACGAGAAGAGGATCAACAAGGCCGCGGAGAAAGCGTTCAAGAAGTTTCCCCCGCAACCGGGAACCTGAACGACTACCGCGGTCCACGTTTCGCTAAGAATTTGCCCGGTCGAGAGCCTCCGCGCCATGATCGGACCTCGTTCAGGAGAGAAACCTCGGCCTCACGCGGCGCCGTGAAACGATTCGATCCCGAGCGCGGGGTGCGGTTCTCGACGTTCGCCATCCGGTGGATCCGCCAGGCTATTAACCGAGCGCTGTGCTGGAAATCGAGAATCGTCCGGGTCCCCCTCAACCAGGGGCGGCTCGCCCGAAAGGCGATTCGGTTCCGGGGGAGCGCGTGCGCCAGATCGAGAAGGCAGCCCTGGGACGGATGGCCCAAGAGGCGGAGCGGCTCGGGCTCGACTTTCTCCTCTCGGGTGAGCCTGGATCTCCGCCGCCAGCGGCAGGCGGGGAACTTATCGTAGATGGCCGGATTGCCCGACAGGGCAAAGTCGATGTCCACTTGCGCGAGGTTTACCTCAGGCTCCACCAAGGTCTCCGGTCCGGAGTCTGCCGAGACCATGCCCAGCCGACGATCCAGAATCGATAGCCCGCTGCGCACCGCTGTTCACGGTGCGCATTTCCACGCAACCCCTGAATTCGACGGAGACGCCCGTGATTTCGCGTAACTTATTAAGAGATCCGCCGATCGTCGGGGACATGCAGCGGCGATCGAACTGGCATCCGCTTTGCCATGAGGATCGGTATGAAAAACAACGCTGTTTCGAGTAGGCGACGCTCCTGGCCTCCAGGCGCAACGCCTTTCGGGCCTGGTTTTTTTGGCACCGCCCAAGGAACGGTCGTTTCGTCTGGCCGGCGCGGACCGTAGGCCGGCATCTTAGCAAGAGCGGGGAGGTCGACGAGAATGGCGATCAGAGTCGGTATCAACGGGTTCGGGCGGATTGGCCGCCTGGTGTTCCAGGCGCTCTGCGATCAGGGCCTCCTCGGGAAGGAGATCGACGTCGTCGGGGTGGTCGACATCGTGACCGATGCGGACTACTTCGCGTACCAGATGAAGTACGACTCGGTCCACGGCCGCTTCAAGCACACGCTCTCGACGAAGAAGAGCAGCCCCGAGGCGGAGGGCCACGACGTGCTCATCGTCGGCGGCGACGAGGTGAAGTGCGTCCTGGCCGCCAAGGACCCGAGCCAGCTGCCGTGGAAGCAGCTCGGAGCCGATTACGTTCTGGAGTGCTCCGGCCTCTTCACCGACCTCGAGAAGGCCAATGGCCACCTCTCGGCCGGGGCGAAGAAGGTCATCATCTCGGCACCGGGCAAGGGCGGGATGAAGACGCTCGTGATGGGCGTGAACGAGGGTGACTACGATCCTGCCCAGCACCACGTCGTGTCGAACGCGTCGTGCACGACGAACTGCCTGGCGCCCTTGGTGCACGTCCTGCTGAAGGAGGGCGTCGGGATCGAGACCGGCCTCATGACGACGATCCACAGTTACACGGCGACACAGAAGACGGTGGACGGCCCCTCGAAGAAGGACTGGCGCGGGGGCCGCGCGGCGGCGATCAACATCATCCCCTCCACGACCGGTGCAGCGAAGGCCGTGGGCGAGGTGCTCCCCGCCACCAAGGGCAGGCTCACCGGCATGTCCTTCCGCGTGCCGACTCCGAACGTCTCCGTCGTCGACCTGACCTTCCGCTCGGTCAAGGAGACCTCGATCGAGGAGATCGACGGCCTCATGGAGAAGGCGAGCGCGACCTACCTCAAGAATATCCTCGGCTACTGCAACGAGGAGGTCGTCTCTACGGACTTGATCCACGACGACCGCTCGTCCATCTACGACTCGCTGGCCACGCTCCAGAACAACCTGAAGGGCGAGAAACGCTTCTTCAAGGTCCTGGCCTGGTACGACAACGAGTGGGGCTACTCGAACCGCTGCGTGGATCTCCTCCGCTTCATGGCGAAGAGAGACGGCACGAAGTAAGACGGGGCTGCTTCGGGCCGGCGCCATGGGAATCCCGGGATATGATGCCTCTGCACAATCGCGGCGGACGACGGGGACAGGACCAACACGCCGACCCGCGGAAGCGCGGCCAGGGCGCTGGAGGAAGACGGGTCGCGACGCACCCTCCCCCCGGCTTGCGTGCGACGGGCGGGTTTCGCCGGGAACCGCGAGCGAGCCATCGTGGGTTGGAACCACGCGCTCTCGGTGGTCTCACATGACCTTCGGTAGCTTCCGCGAGGCGCTCTTCCCCACCGCGGAGGCGGAACAAAGCTTCCGGAAGGAGATCGATAGGCGCGCAGTCATCGGAATGCGGGCGATGGCCACGATATTCATTGGCGCCCAGCTGGTGCTGAATGGAGTCGAGATGCTCGTCCTGCCCTCCCGCCCGCCGGCCGCCATGGATCTCGTGGGACCTGCCCTGGGGGCCGCCGCCTTCGCCGCCTCTTTTTGGAGGAGGATCGCGCCCTCCGCCCGGACCCTGGGAATTCTTCTCGCCGGGACGTTCGCACTGATCCAGACCGTGCAGCTCAACCACAACGCTGCGTTGTACCTGAGCGAGCTCCAGACGAGTCCCGAGGCGCAGTTGCTTGCGACCTTCGGCATCCTCCTCCTCGGCGGAGTCGCGGTCCTACCGTTGAAGCCCCTGCATGCCGCGGGGCTCGGCCTCTACTTGCTCTCGTTGTTCGCGGCGGTCGGATTGCTTCGCCATGGATTCGACGGGTTTCGGGAGCAGTCGATATTCCTGGTCGCCTCGGTGCTGACGATGGCGATCGGCGTCACGCTGACCGCGATCCTGTACCGCATTCGTGCCTCGGAGTTCTTCGCGAAGCTGAGAGCCGAGCGATCGCTCCTCGAGCTCTCGCAGGCGCAGGGGTCGCTTCTCGTCGAGCGGAACGCCGCTTCCCAGGGCCGGTTCGCGGCCTTGCTCAGCCACCAGCTCAACTCGCCCCTCGGGTCGCTGGCCTCCGCGTTCGACACCCTGGCGCGCCTAGTGGAGGACGTCGATCTCGACTCCCGGCGGAAGCGAGCCGCGGAAGACTCGATCCGTGCCGGCCGCGAGTCCTTTCATCGGATCAATGAGATCGCCGGCCGCATGCGAGAGCTGGCCAACCTCGATCGCGCCGAAGAGCGGCTCGTCGACGTCGGCGTTCTCGTAGCGGAGCTGGTGGAGTTCCTCCGCCCGGAGCTCGAGAACGTAGAAGTCGAGCTGCGGCTCGCGCAGGTACCTCCGGTCAAGTGCCGGCCGCGCCAGATCGCCGCGGTCCTGGCGAGTCTGATCCGGAGCGCCGCGTCGGCGCTCCTGGGCGTCAAAGGCGGCCGGATCGTCGTGGTGAGCGAAGCGAAGCCCGGCCGGGTGATCGTAGAGCTCGAGGACAACGGCCCCGGTATCACCCCCGAACGCCTCGAGACTCTCTTCGAGCCGCAGTTCC
>DASPGQ010000711.1 GCA_035620555.1 Vicinamibacteria bacterium | reverse complement strand
ACGAAATCCATTCATGGCGCGTCGCACCACGGAAACGTTCCCGCCGACATCCTGGATTTCAACAAGATCAACACCTACCGCGTCGGCCAGCTCGGGTATTTGCTGAAAAAGCTGGGCGACACCTTCGACGGCGACGGCTCGCTGCTCGACAAGACGGCGATCGTCTGGGGCTCGGCGATGGCCGATGGAAACCTCCACAATCACCGCCGGGCGCCGCTTCTCCTTTTCGGTCACGCGAACGGCGCGCTCGAAGGAGGCCTCCATCTGAGGGCCCCCGAGGGCACTCCGATGGCGAACGTGTTCGTGAGCCTGATGCAGAAGATCGGACACGAAGAGATGACGGCGTTCGGCGACAGCACGGGAGCCTTCTCCTTGGAGGGTGCGTCATGACCGTCGGGACGTTGGCAGCATTCCTGACGATCGCCCTGGCCGCGGCTCCGCCGCCCGGTCTGATCGACGCCGCGCGCCGCGGAGACATCGAAGCCGTGCGCGCGCTTCTCGACCGCGGGGCCGACGTGAACGCCGCCGAGGGTGACGGCATGACCGCGCTCCATTGGGCGGCGGAGCACGACCACCCCGAAGTCGTCGCGCTTCTTCTCGCCGCCTCTGCCGATCCGACGGCGACCACGCGCATCGGAGGCTACACACCGTTGCATCTTGCGAGCCGGCTCGGATCCGTCCGCATCGTGAACCTGTTGCTCGACGCGGGCGGGAATCCCGACGCGGTTACCACGACGAGCGGCGTGACGCCGTTACACCTTGCCGCGGCGGCGGCCGGAGGCGGGGACGCCGTAGCGGCCCTCATCGCTCGCGGGGCGAATGTCGACGCCCGCGAGAGCGCGGCGGGTCAAACGCCTTTGATGTTCGCGGCGGCGTCCAACCGCGCCGCCGCCATCAGAGAGCTTCTCGCGCGGGGGGCGAGCCCCGGAGCCACCACGAAAGTCGTCGATGTGCTCCCGAGTCTCGCGCTCGATCGCGAGGCCACGAGCCGTCTGCAAGCGATGCTTTCCAAGGATGGAGGCTCTGACGCGGAGCCCGATGTCGAGGCGGACACCCCGTACGCTCGCTCGAAACGACCCGAGGTGGAGCTGAGCCCGGCCGAGGTTCAGTCTGCGATCCGCGCGCAGCGCGAGTTCCTCCTCTCCGGCTACGACGTGGGAGACGTCGACGCCACCTCGCTCGCGCGGGTGCGCCCCGACTACCCCGGAGGCCCGGACGTCGTGCGTCCTCCCTATCGGGAGGTCCTCGTTGGAAAGACGGGCGGCATGACCGCGCTCCTTCACGCGGCACGCGAAGGCCACATCGAGGCAGCCGTCGCCCTTCTCGACGGCGATGCGGATGTCAACCAGGTGAGCGCCGATGGAACCAGCCCGCTCCTCATCGCCGCGCTCAACGGGCAGTTCGATCTGGCGCTCGTGCTTCTCGGGCGCGGTGCGGATCCCAATCTCGCGGCCTTCACCGACGGCGTCTCGCCGCTCTTCGCCGTGCTCCAGACACAGTGGGCACCGAAGTCGAACTACCCTCAACCCCGAGCGCAGGACGAGCAGCGATCCGGGTACATGGACGTACTGAAGGCCCTTCTCGCGGCCGGGGCGAGCCCGAACGTTCGGCTGAGAACGCATCTGTGGTACTGGGAGTACGGTCTCACCAAGATGGGCATCGACCTCACCGGGGCGACGCCCTTCTGGCGTGCCGCCTTCGCCCAGGACATCGGAGCCATGAAGCTCCTCGCGGCGCACGGAGCCGATCCGAACATCCCGACGAAGTGGCCCGAGGTCGGGATGAGGGAGCGGAGGCAGCAGGACGGCCGGCAGCAGGAAGACTCGGCGCTTCCCTACATCCCCGAGGGGGCACCGAACGCCTACCCGATCCACGCTGCCGCGGGCGGCGGCTACCTCGGGCTCGGAGCCTTCAGCGTTCGAAACGTGCCGGATCAGTTTCTGCCGGCGGTGAAGTATCTCGTTGAGCAGCACGGGGCGGACGTGAACCTGTCGGACTCCTGGGGCTACCGACCGCTCCACTACGCCGCGTCACGTGGGGACAACGAGCTCATCGAGTACCTCGTCTCCAAGGGGGCGGACGTCACGACGATCACGCGTCTCGGTCAGTCGACCGCCGACATGGCGCGTGGCGGCCGGGCCGGCTTCTTCACTCGCGTGGCCTATCCGGATACGGTGAAGCTTCTGACGAGTCTCGGCTCGTCGCTCCGGTGCCTCCACACCCATTTCCTCGACACCGGTGACTTTTGTGAGGGAGCTGGAGTCAACGACCCCTGGGCGCCGGCGCCGAGCGGTCACTCGTCGCCGTCCTCCGGCGCTCCGAAGGAGAAACGCCGCTAGCGTTGTCGCCTCGGTTCGCGTTGCGCACGCTTCAGAACAGTCGCGCTCCAGATTCTTCAATTGGAGAAGGTGCGTCATCACGATTACTGCTTTAGCGTAATC
>DASPGQ010000710.1 GCA_035620555.1 Vicinamibacteria bacterium | reverse complement strand
CGCGATCCGTCCTTGGTGCCGGGAACGTATTCGGCGCTCGCCGACGCTGAGCTCGCTTCGAAATACCGCTTCCGTCAGCGGGCTGGAACACGTTCCAAGAGGGCTCGACGTCGCCTTCAGGTCATCCCTCCTTCGGCCGCTGAAGGCACGAGACAACGCCATGGACGTGTAGCCCTTTGACGACGCGTCCGACCCGCAGTAGATTCACCGCTTCACTCCGTGAGTCCCCGCGATGTCTTCCTCTACTCGACCTCGGTCCTGATCTGGGGAACGACTTGGCTCGCGATCACCTACCAACTCGGGCCCGCGCCAGTAGAGGTCTCGGTTGCCTATCGTTTTGCCCTCGCCGCGGCACTCCTCCTCGCGTACTGCTTCGTCCGCGGCTACCCGTTGAAGTTCTCAGCTCGGGATCACCGTTTCATGGCTCTCCAGGGCCTTTTCCTGTTCGCGGTGAACTACGTGCTCACCTACCACGCGGAGCGGTTCATCTCTTCTGGCCTCACCGCCGTGGGATTCACCGTCATCGTGTTTCTGAACATCCTCGGAACCCGGGTCTTCTTCGGCAACCCGATCCGGCTTCCCGTGTTGATGGGCGCCGCGCTCGGAGCTGTCGGTATCGGGCTGGTCTTCTGGCCCGACCTCGCGGGCTTTCGAGCCTCGCCGGAAGGCCTCCTGGGTCTCGGTCTCATCGTGAGCGCCGCGGCCTTTTCTTCCATCGGGAACATGCTCTCCGCGTGGAACCAGAAGCGGAGACTTCCCGTCGTGCCGTCGAACGCCTTTGGCATGGCCTATGGCGCTCTGTTCGTCGCGGGTTTCGCCCTCTTCACGGGGAAAGACTTTCCCGTTCCCCTCAGCGCTTCGTACCTGATCTCGCTCCTCTACCTCTCGCTCTTCGGAACGGCGCTCGCCTTTGGAGCTTACCTTTCGCTTCTGGGCCGCATCGGCGCCGACAAGGCCGCCTACGCTTCCGTGTTGTTTCCGCTCGTCGCGCTGGCCCTCTCGACATGGGTCGAAGGGTTCGTCTGGCATCCCTCGACGGTCCTCGGCTTGTGCCTGAGCCTCGTCGGAAACATCATCATCCTGAGCAAACGCCGCGCCTGAAGGGTCGAGAGTGGAATGTGTGCGGACGTTTGGTTGTCGAGTGGAGGCGACCCAGGCTCAGTTTTGTCCCTTCAACCTATCGAGTGCACGCTGGAAGAATCCCTTCCCCTGGTCGGGCGGGGCGAGGGACACGGCTTGCTCCATGTGGGCGATGGCGGCAGCATGCTCGCCGGTCTTCTCGTACGCGGTCGCTGCGAGGTAGTGGCCGTAGGCAAAGTCCGGGTTGTGCTCGAGCTCGAGCTCGAGGATACGGACAGCTTCCCGGGTCTTCCCTTCATCGAGGAGCCGTTCTCCCAGGCTTCCGAGGGTACCCGCTTTGAAGTTGTAAGAGAACCCACCGTAATACGATGTCCGCAACTCCTCGTATTTTTCGACAGCGGCGTCGACACCTTCCTCGTCGATGATCTCGGCGAGGACGTCTTCGAGCATTCGCGGCTGGGGTTGCCCGCGATGACAAGTCACGCACTCGACGCGGATCGTGCCTTCCAGTTTCGAGAGATGGTCTTCGTTGATCGCTCGCACCATGACGATCATCGCGCGCGCTTTGTCTTTCATGGGATTGGTGTCAGACGCAAAATCGAAAGTCGTGAGGTCCATGGGCTCGAGCTCCTGGCCTTTTTTCGCGCTGTGGCAGTACTCACACCGCACACCGAGGCCGGTGGCGAAACCTCGCATGATGGCTCCGAGCTCACTCCCTTTGACGGACGAGGCAAGCGCCCGCAAGTTCTCGGGCTCTTCTGGCCAACGAAACTCCTGCGCACCAGCGCTTGCGGCGAACGCCAATACAAACAGCAACGAAGGCGCGATCTTCTCAGTCATGTCGTAACATTCCTCATCATATCCGGTGGAACTCCTCCGAGGTGTGGTGACGGTTACTACGGACGATGGGAAACTACGGTACGAGCCGTTTCAGCTCCTCGGTCCAGTCGATGACGACTGTAATCTCGAACTCGGGTACTGCACCGGAGTCACCCGGCGTCAGTAACAGGAGTCGCCCGTCCGGCGCGACGTCAGTGGTGGGCAACATTCCCGAAGAGACTCAGACGCTCTCATCTTTCAGCTCGTGCAGCTCGGTCGCGATCCCGAGGCCTATCGTCTCGCCGCCGTCACCGTGCTGGTGGCGCTCGTGGCGATCTGGTTAGCCGACCGGCTTTCGAGACGGTCTCGGTCGAAGTCCGTCGCTCTCCGATGATCCACGTCACCATGCGGCTTCCGCTCGACTCTTTCGATTCCGACGTCTCGCTGGATATGAACGAGGAGAGCTCGATTGGCTGCCCTCGCCCACGTTTCGCAGCATGGTAAGCTTCGAAGTCGAGGCAACCCCAGCGTGAGAATCATCAGCGCCGACTCCCACACGATCTCGGTGGGCGTTGAGACGCAAAAAGCTCTCGATGAGCTCTTCGAGGGTGTCCCGCCGGCCGAGCGAGACAAGCTCGTGGCGGAGAATGCGGTCGAGCTCTTCGACTTGAGCTGAGGCGCCCCGGGTCGACCCATGACGGATGTCGGGAGCGGCAGCGCCGGTAAAGCGAGGGATGCCGCCCTACCGGAGCTTCTCGACGACTACGGTGGCCGCATTTTCGGCCTCGGCCTCAAGATGTGCGGGACTCCCCAGGACGCCGAGGATCTCGTCCAGGAGACGTTTCTCCAGGCGTACCGAAAGTGGGATCAGTTCGAGGGCCGCTCCCAGCCCTCGACCTGGCTCTACCGGATCGCGTCGCGCCTCTGTACCCGCCGGAAGCGGCGGCGCGCCGGCGAGCCCAAAAATCTCGCGTCACTCGACGTCTTGCCGTCTCCCGACGAGCCCGTCGTTCAACTCGGAGACGCCTCGCTCAGCCCCGAGCAGCTAGTATTACGGAGGGAAACGCGGGACGCGGTGGACGAAGCCATCGGCCACCTCCCCGAGGCCTTCCGGCTCCCGCTCTTTCTGAAAGAGCTCATGGAGCTCTCCACGGAAGAGGTCGCGGAGATACTCGGCATCAAACCGGCAACGGTGAAGACCCGGGTCCACCGCGCGCGGCTCTACCTCGCCAAGGAGCTGCGACGGCATCTTCCGCGGGTGCCAGCCCCGCCACCCGACCACTCGCGACAGATCTGCCTGGACCTGCTCGAGTTGAAGCAGCAGGCCCTGGATCGACGTAGCGAGTTCCCCGTACCTCAGCACGAGCTCTGCCGGCGGTGCCGATCCCTCTTTCTGACGCTCGACCTCGCCACGGATACGTGCCGCCGACTCGCCGACGGCGAGCTGCCCCCGGAAATCCGTCGCGTCATCCTGGACAAGGTCTCGGCGGAAAAGGTCCGGCCGTGAGCACGGCCGTCTGAACCTGAGCCCGCCCGGAGAAATTCCGGGAACCCCACCCCCCCGTCGTGTCTCCAAAGGGACAGAAAGAGAGGTTCACCCATGGTGAAAGGCGTCGCCGGGCTCTTCCATGTGCTGGGGCTCGGGCTCGTCCTGGCGCTCACCCCCAACGAGACCTATGGGGCGTCCGGGGAACAGGCTTGCTGCCGTAGGCAAGAGGGCCGCGGCGGGCAACACGGTATGGGTACGGGTATGGGCATGGGCATGGGGGACGAGACCCATGCGGACGATATGGCGGTCTTTCGCTTTCTGCTGGACAACCGAGACGCGATCCGCCGCGACGTGACGCAGTTCGACAACGGCATCGAGAGCTTGACCGAGTCGGACGACCACGAGGTCGCCGCGAAGATTCGCGAGCACGTCACCGCCATGTACCAGCGGATGCGGGAGACCCGTCCGATTCACGCCCGGGATCCCCTCTTCGCCGAGGTCTTCCGGCACGCCGACGCGATCGAGATTGCGATGGTCGCGACCGAGAAAGGAATCCGGGTCAAGGAAACCTCGACCGACCCCTACGTCGTCCAGCTCATCCAAGCGCATGCCGAGGTCGTCAACGGGTTCATCGAGAACGGCCACATCGAGATGCGCAAGAACCACGCGGTTCCCGAGCGCCCCGAGAGGCCGGAGAGCAAAGACGAGAGGAACCGTTGATCGGTACGACGTTGTTGCTCCTGAGCCTGACGTCCGCCGGGGCAGGCCTCGTGGGTCAGACGCCACGAGAGACCGAGACCCTCTCCCTGCCGGCCGCTGTCGCGAGCGCCCGCGCACAGAGCCCGATGATGCTCGCCGCCGCCGCTACGACCGACGCGAGCGCGGCCCGAATCGAGCAAGCGCGCGCGGCGCTCCTGCCCCGGCTCGACTTCATCGAGTCGGCGACCCGGAGCGACAACCCCGTTTTCGTGTTCGGCTCGCTCCTCAACCAAGGCCGTTTCACCGAGAGCAACTTCGCCCTCGACGAGCTCAACCAGCCGAGCCCCCTCTCTTTGTTCCAGTCTCGCTTCCTCCTCGAGCAAACCGTCTTCGCGGGCGGCAATAACTGGCTCGAGCGAAGACGAGCCCGGCTCGGCCGCGACGAGTCGCTCGAGACCGCCCGCGAGACCGAGATGGACGTAATGCTCCGCGTGGTTCGCGGCTATTACGGCGTGCTCCTCGCGGCACGACAGCTCGAGGTCGCGGAGGACACGCTCGCCGTCGGTGACGAGGACCTCCGGAGCGCCCGCGTAAGCCGGGACGCCGGCCTCACCACGGACGCCGACGTGCTCGCGCTCGAGGTACGACGCTCGGAGCTCGAGGAGAACCGCATCGTCGCCGAGAACATGGTGGAGCTGAGCTGGATGGAGCTCAACGCGGCGATGGGAGCACCTCTCGAAGCACGCTGGAAGCTCTCGACCCCGCTGACGCCGGCACCCAACACCAACACCCGCACCAGCCCCCGCTCGGAGAGCTCATCATCGCAGGTGGAAGCGGGGCTCGCGTCCGAGGGGCTCGTCCACAACCCGGAGCTGCGACGCGGCGAGCTTCACGTCCAGTCCGCGGAGCTGGCTCATCGTCAAGCGCGCAGCGCTTTTCTCCCCTCCATCTTCGTTCACGCCGGATGGGAATCCGATCGCGCGAGCTTCACGGGGAGCGGAGGCACGAACTGGATGCTCGGAGTCTCCCTGCGCATGAACCTCTTCAATGGTCTCGGGGACCGGGCGCGCACCCGAGAAGCGGAGGCCGAGTTGTCGGCCGCGCGGGCGCGGCGAGCCGAGACCGAGAGCCGGATTCGCCAGAGCCTTCGCCGGGCTTTTCTCGACATCGAGACCGCACGGGAGCGGCTCTCGGTGAGCGAGGGGGCTGCAGCCCGCGCTCGCGAGAGCCACCGCATCACGCGCGCCCGTTACGAGAGTGGGCTCGCCAGCGTTACGGAGTTATTGCGAAGTCAGAACGCGCTCATGGCGAGCGAGCTCCGGGAGCTCCAGGCCACGGCGGAAACGCGCGTGGCGATCGCCGAGCTCGAACGTCTGACGGGAACGCTCAGCCCGAGCTCGGAGGCGATACAACCGTGAGAACGAAACGCATTCATTCGATACTGCCCTTGGCCGCTGCCCTTACGTTCGCCTGCGGAGGCGAGGAACGCGCATCCGAGCCCGGAGGCTCGCCGGTGGAAACGTCGGTGGTGCTCTTGAGCCGCGAGCAGGTTCCGCAGCTTCACCGAGCGAGCGGAACGCTCGTCGCTCAGGAGACCGCCGTGCTCTCGAGCCGGGTCCCCGGCTACGTACGCACGATCGCCGTTCGCGCCGGTGAGGAGGTGCGGGCCGGTCAGGAGCTGCTCACGATCGAGGGCGACGACCTCGAAGCGCGTCTTCGCGCCTCCGAGGCGGCCGTTGTCGAGGCGGAGGCAGCGCTCACCGAAGCCGAGAGTGGACGAGCAGCGGCCGAAGCTCAATACGAGCTGGCCCGCGCGACCCACGAACGCATTCTGACCCTGCGGAACCAGCGCGCGGCGACAGCACAGGAGATGGACCAAGCCGAGACCGAGCTCCGCTCCGCGGAGGCCGGGCTGCGCGGAGCCGAAGCCCGCCTCGCTCGTATCCAATCGAGTCTCGTGCGTGCTCGCGCCGAGCTCGACGCCGCACGGGCCGCGCACGGCTATACGAGCCTGCGCGCTCCCTTCGACGGGCGTGTCATCGAACGGCCCGTCGAGGTAGGCAACCTCGCCGCACCAGGCACCCCCCTTCTCACCGTCGAGAAAACGGGCGCGGTACAGGCGGAGGTTTATCTCGACGAGGCGCTCGCGGGAAAGGTCCGTCCCGGAGACCGAGCCCAGGTGCTCTTGTCGGAGAACGAGCGGGTTCCAGGGATCGTGAGCGAGGTCGAGCCCGCGGTCGACCCGCAGAGTCGCTCGTTTCTCGCCAGGGTCTCGCTCGAAGACTCATCGGCGAGCGCGACCGAGAACCGCGTCGCCGGAGCGTTCGTGCGAGTCGAGCTCGAAACCGGAACCGTCGAGCGCGTATTGATCCCGGAGAGTGCCGTCATACGCCGAGGCCAGCTCGAGCTGGTCTACGTCGTCGTCGACGACCGGGCCCGGCTCCGGCTCGTGATGCTCGGACGAAAGCGGGGCGACCGCATGGAAGTGCTGTCCGGTCTCGACGCGGGTGACCGCGTCATCATCGACGGAAGCGTCGTCGCTGAAGAGGGCGTTGCCGTGGTCGTGCCGTCATGACGCGGGGCGAGAACGGGCTCGGCGCCGCGGGAAAGGTCGCCCGGGCGTTCATCGACTCCAAGCTGACTCCCCTCTTCCTCATCGCCTCGGTCGCGCTCGGGCTCTTCACGCTCTGGCAGCTCCCCCGGGAGGAGGAGCCGCAGATCATCGTGCCGATGTTCGACGTGTTCGTCGAGATGCCGGGGGCCTCGCCGCGAGAGATCGAAGAGCGCGTCACCGGACCACTCGAGAAGCTCCTGTGGGAAGTCCCCGGCGTCGAGTATCTCTACTCGACGTCGAGTCCGGGCTCGAGCCTCATCGTCGTGCGTTTCCTCGTCGGCGCGAACGAGGAAGACGCCGCTGTAAGACTGAACAACAAGCTCTCGAGCCATGCCGACCGCCTCCCGCCGGGAGCCAGCCCACCCCTCGTTAAGCCCCGCTCGATCGACGACGTCCCCGTGCTCGCGCTGACGCTGTGGAGCCGCCGCTACGACCACCTCACGCTTCGGCAAGCGGCGGCGGAGCTCGCCGAGGCGGTGAAGCAAGTACCCGACGTGAGCGAGGTCACCCTCATCGGGGGCGCGCGTCGCCAGCTGCAAGTCTTCCTCGACCCGGACGCCCTCGAAGCCCGCGGGCTCTCGCCGACCACGGTCGCGGACCGTCTCGGCGGCGCGAACCGGAAGCTCCCCGCGGGACGGCTCACGGCCAACAACCGCGAGTTGATCCTATCGACGGGCCAATGGCTGACGGACGCCGAGGAGGTAGGCCGCATCGTCGTCGGTGCGCACCGGGGTCGCCCCGTCTTCCTCGAGCATGTCGCTCGGATCGAGGACGCCGGCGAAGAGCCGACCCAGTACGTTTTCTTCGGGGACAAGGCGGAGGGAGGCGAGTGGCCCGCCGTCACCATCGCGGTCGCCAAGCGAAAGGGCGTCAACGCGGTCGCCCTGAACCACCGGATCATGGAGAGGGTACGCTCGCTCAAGGGCCGTCTCGTCCCCGAGGACGTCACCATCACTGTGACACGGGATTACGGCGAGACGGCGGCGGAGAAGAGCAACGAGCTACTCTTTCATATGGCGATCGCGGTGGTCAGCGTCGCCCTCCTCATCGCCTGGACGCTCGGACGACGCGAAGCGGTCATCGTTCTGCTCGCAATCCCCGCGACGCTCGCGCTAACGCTCTCCGTCTTCTACTTCTACGGCTTCACGCTCAACCGCATCACCCTCTTCGCACTCATCTTTTCCATCGGCATCCTCGTGGACGACGCCATCGTCGTCGTCGAGAACGTCGCGCGCCATCGCCGATTGCCCGGCAATCGCGGGCGCAGCATGGCGGAGGTCGCGGTCGAGGCCGTCGACGAAGTCGGCAACCCCACCATCCTCGCGACCTTGACGGTCATAGCCGCCATTCTTCCCATGGCCTTCGTGAGTGGTCTCATGGGCCCCTATATGCGCCCGATCCCGATTGGCGCCTCGGCGGCGATGGTCTTCTCGCTGATCGTGGCCTTCGTGGTAACCCCGTGGGCGACCGTCCGCCTCATGGGAGGGAGTGGAGTGCACGGTGAGCACCAAGCGGAAGGCTCGTCGACCCGCCTCTACCGCATCGCGATGGGAAAGTTGATACGGAGTCGCACCCACCGGCGGTTCTTCCTCGCGACGGTGGTCGTGATGCTCCTCGGCTCCATGGGACTCGTCGCGGTCGGGATCGTCGAGGTCAAGATGCTTCCCTTCGACAACAAGAGCGAGCTCCAGCTCGTCATCGACATGCCGGAGGGCACGACGCTCGAGGAGACGCTCGCCGCCGCGAGACACTTCGTCGATGTCGTTCGACAGCAAGAAGAGGTTACGCACTATCAGATCTACGCCGGCACGTCGGGTCCCTACACCTTCAACGGCCTCGTGCGCCACTACTTTCTCCGCCGAGGCTCGAACGTCGCCGACGTTCAGGTGAACCTGGTGCCCAAAGGCGAGCGGAAGGACGCGAGCCATGAGATCGCCAAGCGGCTGCGGGAATCGCTCCAGGAATCCGCCGGAATGCTAGGCGCTCGGCTCAAGGT
This sequence comes from Vicinamibacteria bacterium, assembly GCA_035620555.1. Lineage (NCBI taxonomy): Bacteria > Pseudomonadati > Acidobacteriota > Vicinamibacteria > Vicinamibacteria bacterium. Next base: position 10,525 of record DASPGQ010000710.1, on the reverse strand, counting down.
CGTCGAGGTGCCGCCCGGCCCTCCGGTCCTCCAGACGCTCGTCGCCGAGATCTACGGTCCCGACTACGAGCGGCAGATCGAGCTAGCCGAGTCGGTCCGCGAACGGATGGAGGTTTTGCCGGGGGTCGTCGATGTCGATTGGTACGTCGAGGACGAGCAACCCGAGTTTCGATTGCGGGTCGACCAGGAGAAGACTGCGCTCGCCGGTGTCCGCCTCGATACCGTCGCCCGCGCGGTTCGCCTGGCGACGGCGGGTGAGAGCGTCGGGCTGCTCCACGACGAACGCTCACAAGAGGACGTTCCCCTCATGCTGCGGCTCGACCGCGCCACCCGCTCCGACCTCGACGAGCTGTTGAGCCTGCGCGTCCGTAGTGAGTCCGGAGCGATCGTGCCCGTGGGCGAGCTCGCCACGGTCGAACGAGTGACGGCGGACCGGAGCATCTATCACAAAAACCTTCTCCCGGTCGTCTACGTCACGGCAGACGTCGCCGGCGCCATCGAGAGCCCCGTCTACGCCATTCTGAAGCTCGCCCCGGAGATCCGGGCGATCGAGCTCCCCGAGGGTTACGCGCTCGAACAGTACACGGCGAGCGTCCCCCTCGAGAGCCAGACGTACAGCATGAAGTGGGATGGTGAGTGGCACATTACCTACGAGGTTTTTCGCGACCTCGGCCTCGCCTTCGCGGCCGTCCTCGTGCTCATTTACATCCTCGTCGTCGCCTGGTTCCAGTCCTTCTCCGTGCCCGTCGTCATCATGTCTGCCATCCCCTTCTCGCTCGTCGGGATCCTCCCGGCCCACGGTATGGGCGGCGCGTTCTTCACCGCCACGTCGATGATCGGCTTCATCGCCGGCGCCGGCATCGTCGTCCGCAACTCCATCATCCTCGTCGATTTCGTCGAGCTTCGTTTACGGGAAGGGATGCCGCTTCCCGAGGCGGTCATCGACGCGGGCGCCGTCCGATTCCGGCCGATGCTGCTCACTGCCGCCGCGGTCGTCGTCGCCGCCGCCGTCATCTTGTTCGATCCGATCTTCCAGGGACTCGCGATCTCCCTCATGGCGGGAGAGGTCGCGTCCCTGCTGTTGTCTCGGGCCACCGTTCCGGTGGCCTATTTCCTGCTCAAGACGAAGGAGCACGTACCATGACCATCGAACGCTATCTTCGATTCATCGCGGGAACGCTCGTCGTTCTCTCGCTCGCCCTCGGCTACGCCGTCCATCCCGGGTTCTATCTGTTCACCGCCTTCGTGGGCGTCAACCTCGCCCAGTCGGCGTTCACGAACTGGTGCCCGATGATGACCCTGCTCCGGAAGCTCGGAGTCCCGGCGCAGGCCGGAAGCTGAGTCACCCAGATGTCGCTGATGCTCGGGGGAGGCCCGCGGTAACATCGAGTTGGAGCGTTTGCGTCCGGATGACCAAATTAGACGCCGGCTTTCGGCTGACACTACAATCGTAGTGTGACCTTCGATGAGGCGTTGCAAATCCTGGCGGCTTTCGAGCGCGAAAAAGTCGACTACGTGCTCATCGGTTCGATGGCAATGGCCGCTCAAGGCGTGATCCGAGCAACCCGCGACGTCGACTTCTTCGTCTCTCCGGAATCGGAAAATGTCGAACGGTTGAAGCGGGCGCTCAAGAGCGTCTTCGACGATGACGCGAACGTCGACGAGATCACCGCCGCCGACCTCGGAGGTGACTACCCAGCCATCGAGTACACACCGCCGCACGGGCGTTTCTCCCTCGACATTTTGTCGCGCTTAGGCGAGGCGTGGCGCTTCGAGGACCTCGAGTCAGAGGTGCTGGTCGTCGATGACGTCTCCATTCGAGTGGCCACTCCTGCTCAAATCTATCGCATGAAGAAAGATACCGTGCGGCCTCAGGACCGGCTCGACGCAGCGACCTTACGCGAGCGATTCGATCTGAGTGACGAGGACTAGTCAGGCTGATGAAAAAGTACTGCCCAGCCTGCCGAGCGGCGGCCAAAACGTCTGACGCGAGATCGGCGCGAAGCGCCGCGAAGGCCGAGCCGTGGCGGCTCGATCAATTGCGGGTCCCGCCACGGTATTGAGCACTCTAGGATGGGCGTTCGGAAGTTTCGCTCGGTCTCGGATATGCCTGGACCACCTGCGAGAGCCCCCTTGGATCCGGACAACCTGCGTATCGCTTGCGAGCTCATCGAGCTCACGGCGCGTTTGCACTCGAGCCCACGCCGTCCCGGCGTGCGGAAGTTCCGCTCGTACGATGAGGCCCATCGAGTGCGGCAGAATGAAGACCGCGATTCCCAATAGGGACACTCGACGTTGTCGGCGGAAGCCTCCAACGAAGCCAATGCGAGATACGGAAATCTAACGGCGTTTCGCCGGCTGCCTTGGTAGGAATGAACTCGCATTGCGGGTTTGGAAGCTCGAGGCTAGGATCTCGCCATGTCGATTGCCACAGTCGTCCACCGAGCCCTCATCGCGGCTTTCTGTCTCACTCTGCCGTCGCTCGTGCTCGCCCAGCGGCGGGACCTTCTCACGCCACAGCAGAGGGCCGACCGCGCTAGCCTCGAGGAAGAGCTCCAGGAAATCGCGATCGTGGAGCGCAAGCTCATGATCCCAATGCGTGACGGTGTCCGTCTCGCCACCGATATCTATCGTCCACGGAACGCGTCCGGCAAGGTACCGATCGTGTGGTCCCGCACGCCCTACAACTTCAATTACTGGGACGTCGACAACGGAGTGCCCGCGGACATGACCCGCGCCCTCACCGCGGTGAAGCGCGGCTACGCCTACGTCGTTCAAAACGAGCGTGGTCATTTCTTCTCGGAGGGTAACTACGACATCCTCGGCTCACCCGACGACGGCTACGACATGCTCGAGTGGATGCAGCGACAACCGTGGTCGAACGGAAAAGTCGGGACGACGGGCTGCTCGTCGACCGCGGAGTGGCAAATGGCAGTCGCTGCGATGGGGCACCCCGCGTTCGCCGCGATGAACGTCCAGGGCTTCGGCGCGGGCGTCGGCCGGGTCGGCCCCTACTACGAGCAAGGTAACTGGTACCGTGGCGGTGCGATCCAAATGCTCTTCATCGCATGGATCTACGGGCAGCAAAACCAGGTGCGTCCGATGTTCCCGAGCGGCACCGGCCAGGAGAACCTCGAAGCGGCGGCGCGCATGTTCGACCTCGCACCCCACATGCCGCCCGTGGACTGGAGCGAAGCGCTAGCCCACCTCCCGGTGCAGGACATCATCCAGAAAGTGAACGGGCCTCGCGGGATCTTCGCAGACCCGATGCCGGTGCCGACGGGAGGCGCGATGATTCAGCGGACCCCGAACGATCCCGCCTGGTACGAGGGTGGGTTGTGGCACGACAACATGCCCCTCGAAGTGCCGGGATTGTGGTTCATGTCGTGGTACGACGTGTCGATCGGACCGAACTTGGCGATGTACAACCACGTTCGAAGTCATGCCTCACCAGAGATCGCTGCCCAGCAGTGGGCGGTCATTGCGCCCGTCGCTCATTGTGCCTACACGCGAGCGACCAAGAACACCGTCGTCGGTGAGCGCGGTATGGGTGACGCTCGGCTGGATTACGACGAGATCGTCTACGGTTTTTTCGATCGGTTTCTGAAAGGGGAGTCTGAGACCCGTCTCGACACGCTGCCCAAAGTCACCTACTTCACCATGGGCGCGAACGAGTGGCAGACGTCCGATACCTGGCCTCCGGCGGGGGCAGTGGAGCGCACGTTCTACCTGGCGAGCGGCGGCGCGGCGAACTCACTCTACGGCGACGGTGCGCTGGTGGAGGCTCCTCCGAAGGACGACACTCCGGACACCTTCGTCTACGATCCGCTGAACGCGGTTCCCTCCTACGGAGGAAACGTCTGTTGCACCGGAAACGCCGTCGAAGCCGGCTCGTTCGATCAGCGAAAAATGGAAGCGCGAAACGACATCCTCGTCTACACGACCGAGCCGTTCGAGAGCGGCCTCGAGCTCAGCGGGTCGATCACGCCGACGCTCTACGTCTCTTCCGACGCCAAAGATACCGATTTCACCGTCAAGGTGCTCGACGTCTACCCGGACGGACGGGCGTACAACCTCGACGAGACCATCCAGCGTCTCCGCTACCGCGACGGCTACGACAAACCTCTGGTTTGGATGGAGAAGGGTGAAGTCTACAAAGTCGTGCTGCAGCCGCTCACGACGAGCAACTACTTCGCGTCCGGCCACCGCCTCCGCATCGAGGTGTCGAGTAGCAACTTCCCGCGGTTCGACCGAAACCTCAACACCGGCGGCAACAACTACGACGAGTGGAGCCCGGTGGTGGCAAGAAACGCCGTCCACCATTCGAAGGAGTACCCATCGAAGCTCACCATCACGGTGGTACCGAGACCGGCGGAAACACCACAGCCTGACTCGGCCAACCGCTGAGCCGGCGGCGACGTCCCTAGCCGAGTCGTGCGGCACCGCCACCGCATCTACGAGGTCGATCCTCTGATACGCGTTCCCCGACTCCCAGGGAACGATGACCGACTCATCCATCGGTGGACGAGGGGTGTTCGAGCTCGCGGAGGGCCACGCCGACGATCTGCTCGACGATCTCCAGCAGGCACTCGATGGGTAATCTCGATCCGGAGAAGGCCGCTCCCGGCCCTGCCGGGCGCCGAGGTTCGGATACAGCTTGACACCGCTGCCGAGACGAAGCATGTTGGCGCCCTCCAGGAGGAACGCGATGCAGAAGACGATTCGAATTTCGCTCGCCATGGCTCTCGCCGTCTTCGTTATCGCCGGTTGCGCGCCTCCGGCCCCGACAGAAGCCCCCGATACCCGGGCGGCGGACGAGGCCACGATCCGAGCGAACGTCAAGGAGTGGTCGGCCGCGGCGCAGGCGAAAGACAGCGAGCGTTTCCTGTCGTTCTACGCCGAAGACGCCACTCTGATGCTGGAGGCGGCGCCCGACGTGAGCGGACGCGCCGCCCTCGGCGAGGCCCTTGCGGGAATGATGCAGGACCCGAACTTCGACCTGTCGTTCGAGGCCGAGGACGTCGTCGTGGCCCGCGCTTCGGATCTCGCCTACGAGACGGGCTCGTATCGCCTCACGGTGAGCGGGCCGGACGGCGAGCCCGCGACGCAGACGGGGCACTACGTGGTGGTCTGGCGAAAGATGCCGGACGGCTCGTGGAAAGTCGCGGTGGACGCCCCGGTATCCGATCCGCCTAAGTAGCCGATCCCGTCGGGCTCGAACGCCGCGGCGGGAGGTCAAGTTTGCTTCGATCTCGTGTCGAAACGGCAGGTCCCCATCGACTCGGACGTTCCGCTCGGCTCGCTCTGCTATCGGGACCTTCTACGGAAGCTTCGGGACTTCTCCAGGCGAAGGAGCGCGAGTTGCTGGAGAAACATTCCCGTCCGGTGTCGACGTACGTCATCGCTGCGAGCGGCTGGGAATCCTCGGCGGCGGCTTTGCGATTCCGCGCTTCCGATCACTTCCGGGCGGTTGATTGTGGAGACGAGCCTTTCCTCGAAGATGCGTCGTTCCACCTGAAGTTGTACCGCAAGGCCGACGCCGGACCGCCGCCGACTGCGACCTGAAACCCTGACGCGACGAAATTGGTTGCAGTCATACTCCGGTCACCGACGAGCGGAGGTACTCGCGAGAAGGAGACGAGAACGTCCTCGCGCTCGGGAAGCGGCGCAAGGAGCTATAATGCACCCTCCCAGGGGATTCAATGATGCTGAAGGTTCAGGTAACCGACGGGCCTCACCTTACCAGGACCATCGCGCTCGAGGGCAGGCTCGACTTCGGGAGCGTGGGAGTCCTGGATACGGAGCTCGACTCCCTGCTCGAAAAGCCCGTGAAGGTGCTGGTGTTCGATCTTTCGAAGCTCGAGTACATCTCGAGCGCGGGGCTTCGCTCGCTCTTCCGCGCCCAGAAGTCGGTGAAGGCTCAGTCGGGCAAGGTGGTGCTCCTCAACCCCACCCCGCCGGTCCAGAAAGTTCTCGAGATCGTGGAGGATTCGGGCGTGGGAGACATCTTCTCGATCGTCGAGGAGCTCGATCAGAACCTCGACCCGACGCGGAAGAAAGTGAGCGAGGGCGAGTAGGTTTCCTCTGGCGCGTCGCGAGCACACCGCGCTCGAGCACGACGCCGGTAAACGCCGTCGTCGACTTACTGTCGCGCTCGTGACGTTCGTCATCGTGCTTGCGGTCATCTACCCTTCCGGCGCGATCGAGCGATTCGCTCGCACTCGTGGTGCAAGGCGTTCGCCGCTGCGGCAAGTCGACACTTCTGGCGCGGATGATGCGGCTCTACCGAGCGAGCAGGCAGGAGCTTAGCTGCGACTCGAGCGGCTGGCCGAAGGCGCTGTCCTGTGCTCAGCGAGAAGGTGGCGACGAGCTCTCCCAAATGTAAGGGCGGAGCCAAAATAGGGAGTTCTCCCGATGCGGGGCTCCCGGCTCGAATCGTAGCATGAGTGTCATCAAACTTGACTTACCCGAGGAGAGCTAGCATGAGCAAAGCATCGGAAAACGCAGAGGTTATCCGGCGAGGCTACGCGGCCTTCAACGCGAGCGACATCGAGGCGCTCAACGAGATCTTCGACGTGAACGCCTCGTGGCACACGCCCGGGAAAAGCCCGATCGCTGGCGACAACGTGGGCCGCGACGCGGTCTTCGAGCAGTTCGGAAAATACGTCGGCCAGACGGGCGGGACCTTCAAGGCTACGCTGCAGCACGTGCTCGGTGGAGACAATGGCCGAGTGATTGGAGTTCACCACAACAGCGGCGAGCGTAACGGCAAACGCCTCGACGTCGCCTGCTGCATCGAGTTCGAGGTCAAAGGGGGCAAGATCGTGAGCGGACGCGAGCACTTTTTCGACCTCTACAATTGGGACGAGTTCTGGTCGTAAACGTCGCGACAGTTGGGACCCGAATGGGGCGAGTCGAGTCGCCCCATACGGGTTCCGGTTTTGGGCCGGAACGTTGAGCTCTCCCCGGAGCCGCACTCGCGCCCAGAACAATATCCGCCTGAAAACGGGGATGTGAGCGCGAAACTTCCAGGCAGCAGCGAGCTCAGCCCGACTTCGCGTCGGTGAGATCAGAAAACGGATTCCTGACGACGACGCCGTCGTAGTCCTGGCCATCGCTCAAGTCTTCGGAGAGTATCTCCGCGCAGCCCAGCGCTCGCGCTGCTTCGATGACGGCGGCGTCCCAGTACGAGATATGGAACTTCTCGTGCACCGTGCGTCGAGCTCGGGCACGCGCTTGAAGTTTTCATCAAACGTCAGAAGATGAGCTCCGCTATCGACCACGAGGCAGCGATCCAGATATCGTTGACGGGAATTGGGGTTCCGGTGCGACGTAGCTGTGCGAAGACACGTCCGTAGCGGCGGGCGGTCGAAGGCGTTGCGTCGAGCGTGGCCACGAAGGCACGCCATCAGTTGCTCTGGCAACTTTCATTCGGTGAGCCCTAGGTCCTTCGGGCGATGTCGCCTACGGAACGTCCAGCCCCGCCTTGCGCCAGCCGTCGATGATGCGTTCCACGTACGCGGGTTCCCACCACTTCTCGACGTCCTGGCGGACGGTGGCAGCGACGTCGGGACGCATTCGAAGGACAGTGCGCAGTGCCTTCGAAGCGGCCTCGCGCTCGCCGAGTTGGCCGCAGGCGGCGGCAATCATCAGGTGTTCTGCCCAGTGGCTAGGCAGGTTCACCTTGCGAGCGAAAGCGAGAGCACCGCGGTCGTCGCCCTGGCGATAGGCGTTGTAGAAGTCGGCGTACCAGTACCAGCCGGGATGGTGGGGGTTGAGCTGCTTGGCGCGCGCCGCGAGCGCGAGACCGCGGTCGAAGTCGCCGGAATAGATGAGGAGCTCGCCGATGAAGGCGATGGAGTTCCCGTCCATCGGATTGAGCGCGACGGCTCGCTCGGCCGCGTTGCGAAACGCCTGCTTCTCCTTCTGGAAGAAGAGCACCTGAGCGAGACTGAAGTGGGCCAGGTGATTGGATGGCCCGGCTTCCACGGCGCGGCGCGCCGCGTCGGCGCCGCTCGAAAGAGGCTCGGGAAGGACGTTGAACCCCTGCCCGTGATCCTGAGCGCAAAGGAGTGCCAGCAGAGCCCAGGCATCGGCATAGGCTGGCGCCTTTCGCACCGCCACCTCGAGGCCGGCCCGCGCCGCCGCGAGCTCTTCTCCGGTCACCCGCTCGAAGTAGCCGAACGCGCGCAGCACCGCTTCATAGGGCGTCAACTCTTCGGGTTTGCGGCTGCGCACGGCTTCGCTCATGCTTCGGGGGAGGACCCCGTTCATGTCGGCGACCGTCGAAACGATTCGCGGAACGAGGTCGTCCTGCAGCTCGAACACGGCGTCGGAGTGGAAGCTACGCTCGTAGTTCTCGGCCCAGAGATGGGCCCCGCTCGTCGCATCCACGAGCTGGACCGCGAGACGCAGCTTCGTCCCCGCTTGGCGAAGGCTTCCCTCCATCACGTAGCGCGCGCCGATCTCCTTGCCGACGGAGCGGACGTCCACGGCCTCGCCCGAGTACCGCTCGGTCGAGCTGCGCGCGATCACCCGGAGGTAGGAAAAACGGGAGAGACCGGTCACGATCTCCTCGCACAACCCCTCGGCCAACGCCACGACGTCAGGGTTGGTGCCTTTGTACTTGATCGGCAACACCGCCACCCAGAACCCTTCGTCGACGCGGGACAGGCTCGACGGCGCCTCGGCGCTCTTGTCGCGCAGTGCGTCGCTCACGTCCCGCGCTGATGAGAACCGGCTCGCGGCGCTCTTCTCCAGACAGCGCTCGATCACCCGCACCAACGGCTTTGGTAGGTCGGCTCGAAGCTCGGCAGGCGGCGGCGGCGGGTCGCGAAGGATCGAAGACGCGAGCTCGACGGTCGAGCGTCCCTGGAAGGGCCGCTCGCCGGTCACCAACTCGTAGAGGATGACCCCCAGCGAAAAGAGATCGGTTCGGTGGTCCACGCTCAGGCCCGAGACCTGCTCCGGCGACATGTAGGGAACCGTCCCCATCACGATCCCTTCGCGGGTGCGCAGGCCAGTTTCGATCTCCGAGCCGCCCGCCGCCGCTGGATCGGCGATCTTGGCGAGACCGAAGTCGAGGATCATCACGCGTCCGTCCCCCGTGATCATGACGTTGGCGGGCTTCAAATCTCGGTGGACGATACCCTTGTCGTGAGCAGCGGCGAGAGCCTCGGCGAGGGCGATGGCAATCTCGAGAATCCGCTCTAAGGGAAGCCCGCCGTGCGGAATCATCCGCTCGAGGGGCTCGCCCTCGACGAGCTGCATGGTCAAGAAGTGAACGCCGTCCGATTCCTCCACTGAGTACACGGTGACGATCCCGGGGTGGTCGAGGGCGGCAAGGACCTTCGCCTCGCGCCGGAACCGCTCGAGCCGCTCCGGACTCGAGGCCATCTCGGCGGGCAGGACCTTGAGCGCCACGTCGCGGCCGAGCCGGGTGTCGGTGGCCCGGTAGACCTCGCCCATTCCGCCCTTGCCGATGAGCGTGAGAATCTCATAGGGGCCGAATCGTTCTCCCGCGCTGCGCGACATCGGCGAAATGTAATCTTTCCAACGGCAACGATCAATCGCACCCTTCACCTGCCCAGTGTCGCCCGGCTCGAGCTGTTCTCCGGGCGCTATGAACGGCCGCGCGGGCGCTCCCGCAACAGACTCGTTCGAAGCTCTTCGTAAATATCCCGTCGCGGGCCGACCAGCAGGATCTCGATGGCCCGTTCGGTATCGTGGATACGATAAATGACGCGATAATTTCCGACGCGGTAGGAGCGCAGGCCGGAGAGCTCGTTCTGAAGGGCGTGGCCTCCGAGCGGTGATTCGAGTACACCGTCAATAGCAGTGCGAATGTGTTTCTTGATGTCCGGGTGAAGTCTACGAATGCGGCCGGCAGCCTCCGGAGTGTATCGAACGCCGAATGGCTTCAACGCGAGTCTTTACCGAAGACGTCGTCGTGCGAGACCCACTGTCGCTTCTCCGCCTGCAGGAGGGACCGCCGGAGCGAACGCATCGTCTTCGAGTCCGCGAGAATCTCGAGGGTCTCTAGAAGACCCTGAAACTGTTCCATTCCGAGCAAAACCGCGGCCGGCACTCCGTCCCGGGTGAGAGCGATGGGCTCTCCACGCTGCTCGACCTCCCGAATGAGGCGGAGCAGCTGGCTCTTTGCCTTGCTCACCGGTACGTAGTTTCCAAGATCCACCCGCGCCTCCTTGGTGGTCATTATGGTGACCATTATATTGACTATCGACGCCTTATTCAAGCAGAGAAGAGAGAAGCGAGGCTGCTCAGAATGCTATAGTCTCCCGCACCAGGAGACCTTAGGAGCATTTGCATCGCACACCCGTCTCGGGTGAGCCAATCGGGGTTGTGGGTATTAGCGCGCTATCGGGAGTCGCACGGTAAACTCCGTACTCTTCCCGAGCTCGCTCGTCACCGAGATGGTGCCCCGATGAGCATGAACGATGCTGTAGCAGATCGAAAGCCCCAGACCCGTGCCCACACCGACCCCTTTGGTGGTGAACCCCGGGTC
>DASPGQ010000709.1 GCA_035620555.1 Vicinamibacteria bacterium | reverse complement strand
TACTCGAAGTGCTTCGCGCCTTCCCAGGCGGTACCGACCTCCTCGGGAGCGAGCTTCGGACCGCGGGCCACGTAGATCCCCATCTGGTCTCGCCAGGGCATGCAGAAATCGCAGTCGTAAACGGCGACCCTCTCGACCGTTCGATAAACGTCGCGGAGGTCGTCCGCGTCGTAGCCGAGTGTGATCGCGACGCCTCGAGACAGCCGCTTGGCGGACTCTCTGCCCCAAAAGAAATAGCTGTTGTGCGGTGAGATGACGGGAGGAAGATCCCTTCCGAAGAGCTCGATCGCACCGGCGTGGCCGTAGCTCGGAGACAGGATGGTCGCGTCCTTCTTCTCCTCGTCGGGGAGCGACTCGTAGACCGTCGTCACGTCCTTCACGAGCTGCTCCCACCCGAAGCGGTCGGCGAGCCATTGGGGAAGCTGGGCCTGCTTTCCTTCGCCGCTCTCCATTTGAACGTCGACGCCTAGCGCCACCAGGTAACGCGCGACCGTTGCGGGTGAGAAGAGCGGGACCGCCAGCGGGAGGAAAGCGAGGCCGCCTATGACGCCGCAAGCAAGGAACGTCCCACGCGCTCTCGTCGAAGCGAAGCGGCGCTCGATTGCGAAAGCTCCGCCGGCGAAGAGCACGGGATAGACGCCGCCGAGGCGATCGGGGCGGCTGGATGCTGTGACGATCAGGACCACCAGCATCAAGAGGAAGGCGACGCTCACGAATCGAAGTGCCGCGCGCTTCCAGAACGCGTAGAGACCGGCTAGCCACACGAGCATGACTCCCGGGTTCATGAACAGGACCTGGTTGAGCAGAACTCGCGGTGGCGACAGAGCGCGGTTCTTGTAGAGCGTCGCGTTCCGGTAGAACTCCAAGGAGGGAAACCCGTTTTGGACCTGCCAGAAGAGGTTCGGAAGGAAGAGAACGAAGGCCACCACGCCGCCGACCAGAAGCCATGGACTCCACAAGAGGCGTCTCTGAGTGGTGCAGAGAACCCCTACGAGGATCGTGACTGCGAGAACGGCGACGGTGTGCTTGTTCTCGAGCGACAAGCCCGCAACGAAGCCGAAAACCACCCAGAGCCTCGGGTCGTTCCGCTCCACCATGACCATGGCGACCGCGATGCAGGCGGTCCAAAGAAGGATCTCGAGCGAGTTCATCGAGAAGAAATTGAACAGGACGAGAAAGATGGGAGCGGTGATTATCGAAACCGCAGCGAGGGCGACGGCGAAGCGGCCCCCACCCATGCGCAAGGTGATGAAGCCGGCAAGCGCGACCGTCAGCGCGCCCGCGAGCGCGCTCGGAAGGCGGATGGCCGTAACCGAATCCCCGAATAGCGCGAGATTCAGGCGCAGCAAAGCGGGCGCGAGCGGCGGGTGGTCCACATAGCCCCAATCGAGATGACGCGCGCAGGCGATGTAGTAGAGCTCGTCGATGAAGTACCCATAGCCGTGCACGCTTCCGACGATCGTGACAGCCACCTGGAAAACAAAGTAGGCGAGCGCCCACAGAACAGGGCCTCGCCAACCCTCTCGCTCGGACATGTTGCTATTGAAAGTTACGCTGGACGATCCGGGAAGGTTCACCCGGGGCGGCTTGTCTGACCATGTCGAACTTACCCGACGTCCCGGCCCAAGCACATCTTAATAGAGAGGTGGGGTCTTGTGCTCGAGATGTCCGAGATGCGTCGGCATCGGCAATTACGATGCTCTTCTCCCGGGATCGAGCGCGAGCGTTGGCGTTGAACGAGTCTTCGGCCTCGACTGGGACGCCTGGGTCGGGGCCGACGGGACCGCGAAAGCCGAAACGCCTTCGCGATCCACGTCCCCGAATGGTTCAACGTGCCGCGAGCCCGTTCACGCCGGCGGGAAGGCTGGAGGCAAACGGCAAACGAACGAGCGAACCATCGTGGGAAATACGGAACACTCCGATGGTTCCCGTCCCCCCATTCAGCGAATAGAGGAATCGGCCCGCGATCGACATGTCGATAGGGCTCGATCCGGAACCGGTCTCCCCGGTGCGCCCGTCGTCGTCGAGGAGCTCGATCTCGCCGTCGAACTCGATCGAGTAGCCCGAGATCGAACCGCTCCCGGTGTTGGTCGTATAGGCGAATCGTCCGTCGCCGGTCACGACTACCCAGCACGCAGCGGTCTCGGTGGTGCCGACCGAGGCGCTGATCGTCTCGATCTCGCCGTCGCGACCGACATCGTAGGAGGAGACGGCGCTCGCCTCCGGAGCTCCGCCGAAGGCCTCGGAGACGAAGAGCTGACCGCGCTTGCCGAAGGCGAAACCGAAAGGAGTTTCTCCGTTCGAGTCCTGGACTTGCGCGTTACCGGGAAGCCCGTTGCGGCCCACCTCGAATGTAACGATGTTGTTGGTCGCCTTCTCGGTCACCACGAGGATTTTGCCTCGAGGGTCGAAGGAGATCTGGGCCGGCCCCGCGCCCGAGCCGCTCAGAAGCCGTGTCGATCCGGAGATGGGAGAGAGGTTTCCGTCGCGTTCCAGCCAAAAACCGGTGATGCTGTCGCTCCCGGCGTTCAGGACGTAGACGAGACCATCGTCCTCGGTGAGGCTTATCGGCATCGAGCCGTTGCTGGGTTCCACGTCGACGAGCTGGATTCCGCGTCGACGCACCCGAAACACGGAAATCTCATCGCTTCCGGCGTTGACGGCCAGGAGCCACTTCTCGTCACCGGTCAAGATCAGACCGCCCTGATTGCCGAGGCCGGTCCCGGTTCCAAGGCCGCCGGTGCCTGAGGCTCCGGCCGGAACCAGGCGGCCGTCCGCGAGCCGATCGAAGATCAAGATCTCGTTGCCCGAAGGGGCATTCGTTGCGGTGTAGACGGCGCCGGAGAACGAGCGACGCCGTTCTTTGGCGTCCGCTGTGGCGACGAAGAGGCAGAGACAGGCGAGAACGGAGAACGAACGTTTGTTCATGAGTGAACTCCTTTTTGTTTTACGCAGCGCGTCGGAGGCTGCTAAGGGTGGAGAACAGCGCGGGAGCTCGAATAGTTCCCGGGAGGGAACTTTCGATCAGACTCTGACGGCTTTGGCGAACGCGAGCTGAACGATAGTCTCGGTATCGGCGTCCCCGGCGAGAACGCAGACCATCGCGCCCTCTTGCCAGAAGACGAGTGTCGTGCCCTGGTCGCGGTAGAGATAGAACGTGATGCCTTCGTTCGTTCGCTGCTCGGAAGGTGCCGGGAGCTCGGAGACGTGCCCCAGGTACATTCTGCAGAGAAGCACGCGACCGTCCGCGCTCCGGTAGGCGACGAGCGAACCGGTCCGGCCGCCGAGGGACCGCACCGCGCCCGCCTCGAGCCCGTAGTCCATCATTCCCAGGTCATACACCGTGACCTTGAACGGCATCTCTCTTTGCACGAAGAACGATTCGAGCTCGGAGACGTTCCGGGACCGGATCTCGAAGTCCATGTCGTTCGAGGCGTAAGCCTCCACTTCGGCGGCGACGAGCTCGGGTATCGAAGGCGTCAAGAGGCGTGCGGCGAACCATATCGCCGCCACCAGGGCCGCGGCCGCTGCGATCCAGGAAACCGCGCGCGGCAGAGGAGATCGCCTCGCCGAAGCCCGATCCTCTTCATCAAAAGCCGCGCGCAACGAAGTCTCGAGATCGGGAGGAAGTTCCACCGAACCGGACGCCGCTTGCGCTTTAGTCCAGCGGAGGGCTTCGAGCTCGCGGCGGCAGTCCGAGCAGGAAGCGAGATGCTCGTCGAGCTCCGCTCGCTCATGAGGAACGAGGCGCCCGTCCAGGGCATCCTGGAGGGCGTCTTTCGGATGTATTCGCTTCTCGCCCATCGTGTCTATCCTTCGGCCACCCCTATACGGCGCGCGTAGTCCCGAAGCGCGATGAACAAGAGCTTTCGCGCGCGATGGAGGCGCGAGCGCACCGTGCCAACCGGGCATCCCAGCACGCCGGCCGCGTCCTCGTAGCTGAGCTCTTCGACGTCCACGAGCAATATCGCCGCCCGGTAGTCTTCGGGCAGCCCTCGAAGCGCCGAGTCGATCTCGGGGGAAGCGTCGATCCGCTGGAGGAGTGCCGATTCGGCATCGATGTCGGGCGTCCGGAGAGCTTTCGCGAACCGTTCTTCGATCACGTCCATGGACACCTCCTCCGGTGCCCGCTGCCGACGGCGCCATTCGTTGCTCACGATCGAATACAGGATCGTAAACAACCAGGCCCTGACGTTCGTTCCCGGCTGAAAATTCTGAAACGTGCGGTACGCCCGTAGCATCGTCTCCTGTACGAGGTCGCGGGCGTCCTCGGGACGGCGGGTGAGCCGGTGCGCCGTTCGGTAGAGAGCGGGAGCGACGGGCAGAGCCCAATCCTCGAACTCAGCGCGCAGGTTTCGCCCTTCTGCCTCTTCCCGCACGGACGACACGTCGCGATGGCTTCTCTCAGGGCGCGACTCGGGCGCTCGGGCGACGCTCGAGAGTCGCAACGTCGAATCGATAGCCCGCGGTCGCGAAAGCGGGGAGCGGAATCTGCTCGAGAGGGTAGGCGCGCCGCGCCTCGAGCAGGCGATCGAGCACGTGGGTTCTCACCAGGCGATAAGCATATCCCGGCTGGGCTCGAAATCGCACCTTGGCTACCCACTCGCCATGACCTCGTCGATCTCGGTCGGCGGTATACGGGAGACCTCGGCTCAACACCTCGTGGCCGGCTTCCTTGCGGGCTGCTCGGGATCGGCTTCTTGTCCCTGCCCTGACGAGCGGTATACCATCCTTCGTCTTCCGAAAGGAGCGCGCGATGTCGGCTCGATTCTCCCTCTCCATGGTAATGGTGATCGTCCTGTCCGACTCTGCCCCAGCCGGTCAAAGACCCATGGTCGCGGGCCGGAACGCTGGAGTTTCCGCCGGCCACCCCCTGACGACGGCCGCAGCGGTCGAGATCCTGCAGCGGGGCGGCAACGCGTTCGATGCTGGCGTTGCTGCGCTCCTCGTCGGGGGCGTGGTGGAGCAGGATCTCTACAGCATCGGGGGTGAAGGGCTCGTCCTCGTCTATCCGGTGAAGGAAAGCAGGGTGATCTCCATTGCTGGACAGGGCTGGGCGGCTAAGGCGGCGACCATCGAATGGTACGAGGAGCGCGGCAAGAGCCTCGATGGCAAGGGACTCGACCCCGCCGTCGTTCCTGGAGCGCTCCACGCCGCTCTCACCGTGCTCGAGCGCTGGGGCACCATGAGCTTCGAGGAGGTTTCCGAGCGCGCCATCGAGTACGCCCGGGATGGCTTTCCTCTGCGCCCGAGGACGGTTGCGACAATCGAGCGCAACCTCGACTTCATCCACCAGTGGCCGGCGAACGAGCAGTTCTGGCTGAAACCGGACGGATCCTCCTACGAGGCCGGTGAGACTATCGCATTTCCCGCCATGGCGCGCACGCTCACCCGCATGGTCGAAGCCGAGCGCGACCGACGCGAGAGAGGCCGGGAGGCGGGCATCGTCGCGGCACGGGATCGTTTCTACAAGGGCGACATTGCAAGAGAAATGGTGGCCTTTCTGAAAGAGCACGGCGCGCCCTTCGAGCTCGAGGATTTCTCCGAGTTCTATGCTCGGGTCGAGGAGCCGACGTCCGTCACCTACCGCGGCTATACCGTGTACAAACAATCGTTCAACAGCCAGGGACCGGCTCTCCTTCAAACTCTCAACATCCTCGAGACTTTCGACCTCGCGTCGATGGGACGGAATTCCGCCGACTACCTCCACGTTCTCGTCGAAGCCATGAAGCTCGCCTATGCCGACCGCGATACCTATTTCGCCGATCCCGACTTCGTCGACATTCCGGCGGCGGGACTTCTCTCCAAAGACTACGCGCGGGAGCGGGCGAAGCTCATCGACATGGCTCAGGCCTCACGCCAGCTCCTCGCCGGAGATCCTCTCCCCTACGATCCTGAGGTAAAAACGTGGCCGTTCTGGGTCGCCGGCCGCGAGGCGACGAGTGACGGCGAGGGCGCGGTGGACGAGGAAGCGCTCGATGCTTCGGTCCTCAAGGACACCACCCACATCGCCATCATCGATCGCGATGGTAACATTTTCGACAGCACACCGAGCGGAGGATGGATCACGGGCGCTGTGATATTAGGCGAAACCGGGATCCCGATGAGCGTCCGCGGCGAGCAATTCTGGCTCGACCGGACGCGCGCCAATCAGCTTCGACCGAGGTCCCGTCCACGATATACGCTCACGCCCTCGATCGTGCTCCGCGACGGCGAGCCGTTCCTCGCCATTGGAACACCGGGCGGCGACAACCAGGAGCAGACGATCGTCCAGACGTTTCTGAACATCGTGGAGTTCTGGGACGACTGGTACCCGAACCTCCATACCGCCATCGAAGAGCCAAGGGTCCAGACGTTTCACCTCTATGGCTCGTTCTGGCCCCACCCACTCGGACTCAACCGCTTGAGAATCGAAGCGGGCGTCGGTCAGGAGGTCGTCGATGCGTTGAAAGCACGCGGCCACGACCTGGATGCGGTGCCAGATCTCACCGTCTCCGGCTGCTCGACGGTGGTCATGCTCGATCCGAAGACGGGCTCCCGGATCGCGGGCGCCGACCCACGACGCGACTGCTACGCGATGGCTTATTGAGATGTGATCCTACTTGTCATCCTCGTGATCGTCCTCGTCTATGGCGCCGCGTTTCTCACCGGTTGGGTTTGGCCCGGCTTGGACGCCTCGATGTCAGTTGGCTCATTCGCACCAGGCGGATGCTTGCGGACCACCTTACTGCTCGACTCCACCGTTGTCACGAGAGAGTCTCGAGTACCGCAGACGAGGGAGATGGCTGGCTCACTGGCTGGTCATCGCCTTCAACAATCCCATCCTCACGGCCTTGGTCTCGCGAATGCTGTAGGGACTCCTGTTAATGATAGGCATTTGGTATCGTCGAACGTTGAGGCGACGAGGAGAAACTCGCAGACGAGATGAGTATTTGCCGTCGGTGAGCGCAGGCTGAAGGGAATGACCGGACGTCGCAGCAGTGCGATCGGAGGGCGGTGACTGTTTCAAAGTTCCCAGACACACGAAAGCGGGGAGCTCCACGCCCTGACCGAGGGCATGCGCTCCCTCGTCTATCCACCGTCGGGTGAGCCGCGGGGAAGGGCTGGAAACGGACCCGTAAAGGTATTAGAGATAGACTTCCTGAAATGCCTGGACGGCCGCCAGCAGATCCTGCGGATCCCTGAGCGCGCCCTGGAACAGGTCTCCCTCCTTCGCGAGCCGCGCGAGGATCGTCTTCATGTTGAAGGCCGTCGGATCGAGCTCGACGTCGAGCTCGTCCCACGTGAGCGGAGCGGATACAGGTGCTTTGGGCCTCGGTCGGACGGCATAAGGGGGAACGACGGTCTGGCCGCGGCGGTTTTGTCCGAAGTCGACGTAGACTTTGTTTCCCCGACGGCTCGGCAGCCGCTCGACGGTGGCGATGTCCTTGTGCTCGCGGGCGACGAAAGTGGAGACCATCTGGCAGAACGTTCGGGTGTGTTCGTAGGTGTAGATGGGCAGAACCGGGACATAGATGTGGATTCCGGTCGCGCCGGAAGTCTTCAGGTAGGGCCTCAGGCCAATCCCGCGGAGGATCTTTCCGATCGTGCGGGCGATCTTCACGACGTCAGAAAAAGGAGACTTCTTGGCGTCGAGGTCGAAAACGGCCCAATCGGGTGTGTCGCGCCGGTCGCGCCGGGACAACCAGGGATGCAGGTCGATGCTCGCGAGGTTGGCCATGAGGATGAGCGTGTCGCGGTCGTTGCAGACGATGTAGTGGATCGGCTGGTCGTCCGATTCGATGGTCTCGGTCACCACCCAATCGGGGATGTGATCGGGCGCGTCCTTCTGATAGAAGGATTTTCCCCGAATTCCGTCGGGGTATCGCAGCATGTGCACCGGTCGCTCGTAGAGGTAGGGGAGAAGCGTTTCCGCCACCTGCTCGTAGTAGCGGATGAGGTCGCCCTTGGTGAAGCCGTCGTCGGGCCAGAGAACCTTGTCGAGATTGGTGAACGCGATCTTGCGTTTCGTGGGCCGCATCGTGCGGAGAGCGGTCACGAGGTCGTGGGGTGGTGGCTCGTCGGTTGGATCGAGCACCGGGATCCGGACCCATTCCGCGGAACGACCCGAAGCGTAGGTACTCTCCGCGCGTTTGGCGATGACGCCGGTGAGCCCGGCCGAGCGCGTTACCTCGCAGAAATCCTCGCCGCGCCCCTGCACGTGGTCCACGTAAAGCAGGTGTTGGAGGCCAAGGGGTGAGAGCGTGGAAAGGAGCTCCTTGCGGGCAGCGAGTGCCACCGGTCTGAGGTCCCACTCTTCGTAGAACAGCAGATCGAAAGCGTAGAAAACGGCGATCTCTTGACTGGCGCCCGCTAGACGGGACTCGAGACTTTGCCGGGAAGGCCGCTTCGAATCGTCCGATACGACGACGACGCCGTCGAGCCATGCGTTCTCCGAGCGCAGCCGGCGCGCGTCCTCGACGATCTCGGGGAGCCTCGCTCCGAGATCCTCTCCGTCGGGAGTAACGAGCCGCACCTCATCGCCGGCTTTTCGAATCGCGGCGCGCCTTCCCTGGAAGTCGACCTCGAAGAGCCAGTTCGGATCCGAGAACGTCCCGCGCTCGCCCGAAGCCTTCATCGGCTCGAGGCGTTCGAACAACGGGGCTTCCCTCGCACTCGACAGATCGAAGAAGGGTGCCTTATCGGACTCCTTGCGAGCGTAGCGGTCCCGCGCCTTGAAGACGATCCACTCGTGGTTCTCGGAGCGCGTCTTCACGAGATGCCACTCGCCGCGCAGCTTTCGTCCGCGAAGACGGATCTCGAGCTTGCCCTCCTCGACTGCCGCCGGACCGTCCTCGGCCTGGACGAGGTCGTAGCGGCCGCGATCCCAGATCGTCATCGTGCCGCCCCCGTACTCGCCTTTCGGAATGACCCCTTCGAAATTCTCGTAAGCGAGCGGATGGTCTTCGGTGCGAACGGCGAGGCGTTTGACCAGAGGATCGTAGGAGAACCCGCGTGGCACCGCCCAGGACTTGAGAACACCGGCCATCTCGAGCCTCAGGTCGTAATGGAGACGGCGCGCTTCGTGCCGATGCACGACGAATCGCAGGGCCTCGCTCTCTCTAGCGCCCGCCTCGGGTGAGGGTTCGGGAGTCCGGTTGAAGTCGCGTTTGTCGCGATAAGCGTCGATCGACTTCGAGGACGGCTTCAAAAAACCGTGCCTACTGCTGCTGTTGTTGTTGTTGACGCTGTTGCCGCCGTTGTTGCTGCTGCTGCTGATTCGGCGGGGCCGGGATGGGTCGGCCGAAGGGATCCATGTACGGGAAAGCCCCGGAAGCCGCATTGGGATCCGGCTGAGGCTGCTGGGGGGCCTGGTAGGGCTGATTGTTCGGAAGCCCCGGCGTGTATCGGCTTCGCGGGAAGTTCTGCGTCGGGGGAAGATAGTTGGGTGGCGGCGGGGTGGGGAACGCGCCCGGGTCCTCGGGATCGACGAACTCGTCCGGATTCTGAGAGTCGTCGACGAAGCCCGGATCCTCCTGGCCCAGTGTCGGATCGAACTGATCACCGGGATCCACCGCCTCCATCTCGTCGTAAACCGGCTCGTCCACCGGTTCGGGCTCCGCGGGCGGCGGAGGGGCAGACCGCGCCGGGCCTCCACCACCGGTGCCGATGAAGATCTTGTCGACCGTGGCCCAGTCGTAGGGATCCATCATGACGATGTAGTTCACCCCCGCACCCTCGAGCAGGCGCTGAACCGCCATCGCCACGGGAAGCGCGCTGAGGTCGGCGGTCAGCCGCTTCGATTTGACCGGGTCCTCGAGGGTCAGCTCGATTCCAGCCTCTCGTTCGATCGTCTCGAAGACCTCGGACAGGGGAGCGTTCTGGCATTGGATGGTGAGGAGTCCTGTTTCGTAGCTGACACTCACCGCCTGGGCAGCGGAGGGCCGAGGCACGCCCCACATCGCGATTCCCAGGACCAGAAGCCTCTGGACTTTCATCGCCGCCGACTCCTACGACCTCACGCTAGCACCACGTGGGTCTGCTGTCAAAGAGCGCGCTCGACCGCCACGCGGTAGGCCGCGAGCGTTCTCCGCGCCGACTCCTCCCAATCGAAGCATTTCGCGCGCGCCAGGCCTCGGGCGATAAGACGTTTGCGGAGGGATTCATCGCCATGGATCGTCTCGAGACCCGCGGCGAGAGCCTCCTCGTCCTCGGGATCGATCATGAGCGCCGCGTCCCCGGCGACCTCGGAGAGCGCGCCGCGAGGCGAGGAGAGGACCGGAATCCCACAGGCCATCGCTTCGAGAACCGGCATGCCGAAGCCCTCGGCAAGGGACGGATAGGCGAGTGCCGTCGCCCCGCGGTACAACGAAGGCAGGTCCTCGTCGTCGACGGGGCCGAGCCACCGGACCGCCCCCTCACCAAGCCGCGCTGCTTCGGATAGTGTCGTCTCATAGCCGAAGTCGCGATCGCCCGCCAGCGCCAGAACGAGCGATGGGTCGATGCGCTCCCGCACTCGACCGAACGCCCGGATCAGTCGCTCGAGGTTCTTCCGCGGCTCGAGCCTTCCCACGTTGAGGACGTACGGCCGCCTCAGACCGTATCGCGCTTCGAGGTCCGATTCGGTGTCGCTCCGGGGCCGGTACCGCCTGGGATCGACCGCGTTGGGCGTGACCACGACCCTCTCGTTTCCGAGCCCGTAGCGTTCGGTGATCGCTCTTCGCGAGTACTCCGAAACCGTGAGCACGACGCGCGCCCGGCGGGCGGAGCGCCGGATGAGCGCCACCGACCGTCGAGAGAATGCCCCGACGAAGAGCTGCGGGTGGGTTTCGAAGAGGATGTCGTGGATGGTCACGACTTGAGGTACAAAGGATGCCGGAGGCGCGATGTACTGTGAGTGAAAGAGGCTCAGACGGTGTGCCAGCTCGAGGGCCGGCGTGACGAACGGCACGCGAAACCGAGCCGACTCGGGGAAGATGCGACGATGGATCAAGGTGGAAACATTCAGGATCTCCTTCGTCTCCTCCGGGCGGAAGCTGTAGATCCAGATCTCCTCGTCGGTGAGTCGGGCCAGGGCCCGAACGAGCTCGATGAGGTGGGTGCGACTTCCTTGCGGCTTGCCGTTGATGTGATGGGCATCGATTCCGATGCGCATGGCGTCGGCGCTTTCGATGGAGGCTATGGCTGGCGGCGAGGCTGAGGTCGCTGCGGTTGTCGCTGCTGCGGCTGGGTCCCGGGACCGGGTGGAAGGTTCCCCGGTTGCCCCGGCCCACCTCCCATGCCTGGCGGCTGTTGCTTGGCTCCCGGGCCGCCCTGTCCAGGAACCGCCCCGGGTGCTGCAGCGGGTCCGAAGATTCGGCCGGGGCGAGGAGGAAGCCCGCCAAAGGCGTTTGCGCCCGCAGTGGCAGCCGCGGCCGCGCCCGCCGGGGTCGCGGCGGGGGCTTGCTGCAATCCGAACACGAACAGCCAATCCCGGTAGGTCGTTTTCCCCGGCACTTCGTAGAAGGTTTCCTCGTCGCTCGAGCTCGCGACGCCGACGATGCCTCCGAGCGCGGCATCACCCAGCCCACGCCCGATGCTCGACTGGAACTGTCCTCCGGTCGGTTGGCCTTGTCGCGAAGTTCCCGGAAGGCGCCGACCTCCCGGCGAGCGCATCTGGGCCTGGCTCCGGTTCGCGTCGGTAATGCCGGCTGCCCGGGCCGCCGCCTGCTGCTGGCCACCCATCTGGAGCTCGGGCGACATCTGACGCAGCACGCGCCATTCGCCCGATTCGGTCATCGGGTCGGGGTACTCTTTTCTCAAGAATTTCTGCTCGACCAGCACTTCCATGGTGGGTGGATACGCGCCGGGATACTTCTTCTGGTAGAGCTCGATGGCTTGCATGTATTGGTAGCCGCGCCAGATGAGCTCCTGCTCGCGCTCCCGCTGCACGACTTTTTCCCAGAGGGGAACCGCGGCGCCCATCGAAACGCCGAGGATGATGATCAGAATGACGATGCCGAAAAGCACATAGCCGTCCTCGCAGCGAGCCTGCCTCATGGTGAGCCTCGGTCACGGGCGCGCTCGTACATGTCGAGCACTCGGCCGACATACGTCCGCGTCTCTCGATAGGGAGGGACACCTCCGTGTCGCCGGACCGCGTCGGGACCGGCGTTGTAGGCGGCGAGCGCCAGCGAGACGTCTCCACCGTGAGCGTCGAGCATTTGCCGCAGATACCGCGTACCTCCGTCGACATTCTGCTGCGGATCGACGGGACGCTCGACCCCGAGCTCTCGAGCCGTTTGCGGCATGAGCTGCATCAAACCGAGGGCTCCCTTCACCGATACCGCGTTGGGGTCGCCGCTCGACTCCGCCCAGATTACCGCGGCGACGAGATTCGGATCGATGGCATACTTTTCGGCTGCGGGCTCGATGAGAGGCGCGAGGTGAGGGAAGAGCCCGAGCTTCCGAATCGCGTCGTCGGTCGCTTCTGTGGTTTCCAGCTCTTCGACGATCTCGTTGGGGACGACGTTCACCACGAGCTCCGCCGGGACCGTCACCTCGCCTCCCCCGGTGATGAAGAGAGTGATGAGCTCGTCCGCACGCTCGAAACGATCCACGTACAGAATCTTACCGCTCGACATGACCGCGATCTCGGCGCGCGCGGCCGGCGTGCCCGCGATCAGAAGAACGAGAGACAGGAACGGACGCACGGGACTCACGGTTCCTTTTCTCCGCCGAACGAGACGTGGATTGTCGGACAGACCTCTCCCGTCGGCTGCTCGTTCGGTTTGCGGATGTCGGTCACCGCGCTGATGAGGCCGCCTCTCATTAGATCGTCGGACTCGAACCTTCCCGAGACGGTGTAGGTGCCCGAGAGAATGGACCCGGCGAGAATGGAGCCGTCGCCGCTTGCCCGCCAGTCCATCGTCGTCAGGAAGGAGTCGTCGACAATCTCCGCCTCGAATCCATCGAGCGTCGCCCTCCAGCGCCCCACGTTGCAGTCGTGGTGGAAGTTGAGCCGGCCGTTGGTGACGCGCCCGTCCGCCGTCACGTCGAACGCGATGCGGCGCCCCTGCTCCGTCGTCGCCTCCCAGTGCCCCACGATGTCGAACTGGCTGAAGGCAGGAGGAGGCGGCGGCGAGGGAGCGGCGGGGAGGGGCTCTTGAAACTCGCTGCAGGAAAGCACTCCGACAAGAACGAACGAGACCAGAAGCGGCTTGGCCGAGACAGGAACGTTCCCACGCATGTCAGTTCACGGTGAAGGTCGCGGCATTGCTCTGAAGCAGATCGGGATTGATGACTCGCACTTCGAACGGGATGTTCAAACCCGTCGGTGGACCGATCGGTGGGTCTGCAATGTTTATCGTTACGACTATCTGAGTCGAGCTGCTCACAACCCTGCTGACGATGCTCACGGACCCAGCAGAAGAGGTGAAGGTGACCTGGGCTCCCGTCTGAAAGTTCAACCCGGTGATAGTCACCTGTATATTCGCGTTGCGTGTGGCGGTACCGGTAGGACTGAGGCCCGTGATCACGGGCGCCGGGCTCGGCGTGATGATCCGGAAAGCGTTCGGCAAGTTTCCACTGGTACCGTCGGGATTCGTCACCGTGACGGTACGGGCCGCCGACGTGTTCTGGATGTTCAGATCGATCGTGATGGTCGCGACGAGCTGGTTAGAGTTGACGAACCTGACCGAGTTCACCGCGATGCCTTCTCCGAAGCTCACGACGGCGCCTGGCTGGAAGTTGAGCCCGTTGATGGTTACGTTGAGCGTCTCTCCGGGTTGACCCGACGTCGGCGAGATCGAGCTGACGACTGGTCCGGGCTCGGTGCCCCGGCCCACTGTCACGGCATTCGACGCAATCGCGCCCGAGAACGCCGTCACCGAGGCCGAGGTCTCCTCCAGAAGCGTCAACCGATCCGTGGCCTGGCCGAGGGCGTTGGTCCTCAGGCTCGCGCTCTGAGAGGCGAGCGCGCCGGCCGTGGTCGTGAAGATGATGGGAACGCCCGCCATGCGGTTGTTGTCGTTGTCGAAGACGGTTGCGACGAGATCGGTCGAGAAGTCGGGCGGGCTCACCGTCGGGGGATTGGCGGTGAGCAGGATGTTGATGCCTTCGGCGTTTCCGATGAGCACGGGGGTTTCGAGCGCAGCCGTGATGCCGGCGCCCGAGCGCGCGGTGACGGTCGCCAGGCCGGCGCGGCCGTTGCTCCGCAGCGTGCCGCGGGCCACTCCGTCGTGCATCTCCACCCGCTCCTCGATGAGGCCGACGTTCGTGGTGAAGAAGATCTGGGTTCCGTCCGCAAGCGGCCCCCCTCCGTCGTCGGGACCCTTGAACCCAACGACGGTGATGGTGGATGTGCCGTCGAAAACCGGTATCGCCGTGGGGTTGGCCGTGATGCTGAGCTCCGCGTTCGCGGGCGCCGTGAGGGGCACCTGCCCGTTGCAGCTCGAGAGATAGAGAGCCCCCAAAGCGGCCGCGGCGAAAGTCCAGCTCCGAACCATCACTGCACCTCGACCTGTAAGGAAGCAAAGCTCGAGCGGAGAGTCTGTCCCGAGGGATTCCTCAGCAAGCCCACAGGGGATACGACGACGGACGTTGCGGGCTCGAGGGCCTCGATGGTGAGACGCACCAGGTGCCCCGAGCCGGCCAACCCTACCGTGTCGCCCGCGCGCAGAAACTCGATGTCCACGCGGTCGGGGTTGAACGTCGGGGTGAAGCTCACCGGGAATCCGTCGATCGACAAGAAAGCACCCGGCTGGACGTTGACGATTCGGAGGACTTCGGAATCGTAGTCGAGCCGGATCGTGCCCGAGGAAAGCCCTTGCGCTCCCCCGGCGAGGAGCACGACCTCAGCGCTTTCCCCAACCGCCAGGCTCAGAGTCGGTGGACTGAAGAGAACGGAGATGGGCGGCGGGGCCGCTGGTTCCGGCTCGGGCTCGGTCGGCTCGGGCTCTGGCTCAGTCGGCTCCGGTTCCGGTTCCGGCTCGGGCTCGGCAGGGGGCTCCGAAGCCGGTCCCTCCGGTGGCGGCGGCCGGTCGCGTGAAGCGTCGAAGACGCTAGGGGGCGCCCCGGGCACTTTGATCTGCTGCTCGGTCCCCATCGGGAGAGGCGCCATGTCCTCCTCCGTCACCCGCGGCGCCCGCACGATGTGGGGGGTGATGGAAAAGACAATGTCGTTTTGTGCCGTCTCCTCGTCGTTGAAGGCGAAGATCTTGTTGAGAAGCGGAACGTCGGTTACGCCCGGCACGCCGGAGATGCCTCTTCGTTGATCCTCCGAGATCAGTCCCCCAATGAGATTGGTCTCCCCGTCGCGCAGGCGCACCACGTTGTTCACGTTGCGCAGCCCGAAGACGGGAAGCTCGATCCCGCCGATGAGGCGGGTATCGAGCTGGCTGCTGGTCTCGAGCGCGAGCTGCAGCTCGATCTCGCCGTCCACGAAGACCTTGGGAGTGATCGTGATGTTGAGGCCGACGTTCCGGTACTGAAACGAAGTCACCGGAGTCTGGGGCACGCCGCCAGTGCCGAATTGAGAGACGAAAGAGGTGACCGGTATGGGGACCTCTTGTCCGAGCCGCAGCTCGGCGGGCTGACCCTCGGTCGCGCGCAGCTTGGGCGATGCGAGAAGCCGCGCCTCGCTCCGGCTCTTGAACAGGCGAAACGCCGCCGAGCTCGGAAACGTGATGAGAAAGTCCGATGAATCCACCGACGCGAGGCGGTTGAGACGGAGCGCGCCGGTATCGGGATCCTGTCCCGCGGGAGCAAAGCGGAGTCCGATCTGGTACTCGGCGGCCTGCAGGCCGTACTCGAGCATCTTGTTGCGATTGATCTCCAGGATCTCGATGTCGAGCATGATCTCGGATTTACTCTTGTCGTTCAGCTCCACGATGCGCTCGGCGACGGCGACCTGGTCGGGCGTGGCCCGCACGGTGATCGATTTCAGCTCCGGGTTCGGCTGCACTCTCTGGATTCCGGCGATGGTGCGCAGCATGTTCGCCACGGTGTTCACTTCGGCGTTGACGATGTAGAAGGTGCGGAGGACCAGGTCGTCGTACTGGCGGTGCTTCTGGGCGTTGTCGGGGATGATGATGATCGTGGCCGGGTCCACGATCTTGTAGAACAGCCGGTGGATGAGGACCAGCTTGTCGAGCGCTTCCTGGAAGGAGACGTCCACCAAATCGAGGGTGATTCGCTTGTCGCGGAAGGATTCATCGAACAGGATGTTGATGCCCGAGAGCTTGGAGAGGACCTCGAAAATCTTCTGCAGGCTCGTGTCCTCGGCGAATCGGAGCTGAATCGGCGCGGTCGAGGCCGGCTCCAGGATCGGCCGAATCCCGAAGAGCTCCTGGGCGCGTCGACGCCGCTCTTCGAACTGCACCGCTTCCTCGCGTAGGGCCTCGCGCTCTTGGAGCTGCGCTCGGGTCTCCTCGAGGATGCTCTGGGCGTTGCGGTTCGTGGGATCGAGATTCGTCGCGAGCTCGAGCTCGGCGATGGCGCCGCGAAGGTCCTCCGCGGCGAGCTTCTTCTGCGCCTCGTGCACGTGCTGGGTAGCCGCCTGCACCAGCGCATGCTCGAGGGCGATGCGGTATTCGATGTTGTCGGGATCTTCGTTGACCGCGCGGGTGTAATGCACCACCGCGGCGTCCCAATCTCTCAATTGGGCCGACGAGCGCCCTTTTCGGTATG
>DASPGQ010000708.1 GCA_035620555.1 Vicinamibacteria bacterium | reverse complement strand
AATACCCCGCTCGATAGCACCAATCTGATAGACGGCGAGTGGTCGCGGTCGTTGACCGACGTCCCCCACCGCCTGAACGTCAGCGGTATTTACGAGCTTCCGTTCGGCGTCGGCCGGCGGTGGCTCGACGGCGGGGGACTCGCGAGTCAGGTTTTCGGCGGATGGACGATCTCGGCGACGGGCTTCTATCAGAGCGGGTTCCCGATTGCCGTTCTCGCGTTTCCCAATACCTTTGTCTTCTCCGCGATCCAGCGTCCTAACATCGTGCCCGGCGTCGACCCCGGCCACATCGGGAGTACGCTCGAGAATCTCGACACCTATCTCAACCCCGATGCGTGGGACCAGCCGGAAGCCTTCACCTTCGGTGACGCCCCCCGCACGGACACTCGCGTGCGCTCACCCTTCCGTGCGAACTGGGATGTCGCGTTTCAGAAGTCGGCTCGGGCCGGCGCGGCGAACGCAGCGTTTCGGCTCGAGATCATCAACGTCTTCGATCGACCCGATTTCGACGGGCCGAATATCGGCTTCGGCACGCGCAATTTTGGGCGCATCACGAATGTCTCGGGATTCGCGCGCACGTTTCAGTTCTCGTTCCGCCTCGACTGGTGAAGGTCAGTGCTACCGCGTCCGGCCTCGTTACACGGGAAGGGATTGCAAACCTCTCGCCGCGGCTGCCGGCGCGTGAAAGCTTGACGCCGGACGAATATATTCATATTCCATTCGCATGACCACCACGGTGCATCTCCCCAAGGAATTGCTGGAGAAGCTCGACCAGAGGGCCGAGGAGCAAGGGGTGAGCAGGAACCGGTACATCGTCGAGACGCTCGAGGCCAGAATCCGTGAGGAGACGTCCTGGAGCCCCCGGCTGAGAGAAATGCTCGCCGACGCGGTGAAGGACAAACAGGGAGTTCGAGCCGCGGAGGAGATGATGCGCGTCATCTCCTCTCGCCGGACTCGGAAGGCCCCGCCCGAGCTGTGAAGTACGTCCTCGACACGAATACCGTATCGTTTCTCATGCGAGGGGATCCGAACGTGGCCGCACGGCTAACAGCACATCGTCGTACCGATGTCTCTCTTCCGCAGCCCGTGGTGGCGGAGATCGAATACGGCCTGGCAAGACTGCCGCGCTCGGCGCGACGAAAACGACTTCGTCGGCGCTTCGACGTCCTTCTCGAGAACCTGGTGCGTGCGAACTGGTCGGACGACGTGAGTCGAGCCTTCGGTCGAATCAAAGCCGATCTCGAGAAGCGAGGCGTCCCGATCGAGGACTTCGACGTGGCCATAGCGTCTCATGCCTTGAGTAGCGACGCCGTGCTCGTCACCGACAACATCGAGCACATGAGCCGAATTCCCCGCTTGCGACTCGAGAACTGGACTGAGTCGCCCATAAGGTAGAGCGAGCTCTCTCGCTCGCCTAGAGCTGTTTGCTGATTGCCTGGAAGGCGTCGGCGGCACCGAGAGGCAGCTTCACGTCCACCAGGTCGGAGACGACCGTCTCGCCGGGATTGATCTCGACCGTGGGAACGCCGCGGCGCTTCGCCTCGAGCACGGGACGCACGATGTACGGGAAAACGCTGGTCGTCCCCACGGAGAAAACGACGTCGAATCCGGCCGCCAGCTCTTTTTCCATGGTCCAGACCTTCGCGGTGGGAAGAAGCTCACCGAAGAGGACGACGTCGGGCCGCAGAGCCGAGTTGCATCGGGGGCAGAGCGGCAAGGGTGCGAGTGTCTCGAAGCTCGCGACCGTTTCGGTGAAGTCGCAGTCCGTGCATCGCAGGTCGTGGATGTCGCCATGGATATCGATGACGCGATTGGATCCCGCGCTTCGGTGCAATCCGTCGACGTTCTGAGTAATGACCCATACGCGCTCGTGACGCTTCTCGGCTTCCGCCACGAATGCGTGCGCCGCGTTGAACCGCGCTCCCCGCGTCGCCGATTCGATCTCGTGGAGGTACTGCCACGTGAGGGCGGGATTGCGCCGCACCATCTCGCCCGAGAGAATCTCTTCGATCGGGAGACCTTCGGGGGTGTCCGCCACCTCATAAAGGCCGCCCACTCCGCGGTAAGTGGGCAGTCCCGAATCGGCGGAGATGCCGGCTCCGGTTACGAACAGCACGCTCCGCGCTCGTCTCAGAAACGAGGCGACGAGGGCGAACCGTTCGTCGAGCTCGTTTGGTACGACGAGAGCCATGGGCCAGAATGTCATGGCACGAGGCGCGTTTGCCACCGAGAAGAGGAGGAACCAGCGAGATGGCAACGAAGGACTTGACCCTCGATCGCGAGGAGATGATGAGACTCGGCTACCGCGCCATCGACCTCGTCGTGTCGCATTTCGAAAAGCTGCCCCGGCTTCCGGTGAGTCGTATCCAATCGCGAGAGGACATGGAGCGAGCGCTTCGCGAGCCGCCGCCCCGAGAACCGAGCTCGGCCGACGCGATCTTCGACACGCTGTCCCGTCATGTGCTCCCCAACATCATCCACGTCGATCACCCGAGAAACTTCGCGTTCGTTCCCGGGCCCAACAACTTTGCCGGCGTGCTCGGAAGCCTGATCGCTTCGGGATTCAACGTCTTTGCCGGGACCTGGCTCGAGGCATCGGGCCCCACTGAAATCGAGCTCGTTACGATCGACTGGCTGAAGGAGATCCTGGGGCTGCCTGGCTCGGCCGCCGGTCTTTTCGTGAGCGGCGGATCGGCCGCCAATCTCACCGCTCTTCTGGTGGCTCGCGAGGACCGGCTTTCCGGAGAACTCGCGTCGGGAATGGGATATTGTTCGAGCCAGACGCATTCCTCGATGGAACGGGCCTTCCGCGTGCTGGGGCTGAGACCCCACCAGCTCACCCGAGTCGAAACCGACGAAGGGTTTCGGCTGTCGCTGCCAGCCCTGGAAAAAGCGATCGCCTCCGACCGAGCCCGAGGTCGGAAGCCATTCGTCGTCATCGCCAATGCCGGCACGACGAACACCGGAGCCGTGGATCCGCTGCCCGAGCTCGCCGAGCTCTGCAGGAGAGAAGACATCTGGCTCCACGTCGACGGCTCCTTCGGCGCCGTCGCCGCGCTGTCACCTAGAAAGTCACATCTGCTCCGCGGGCTCGATCGAGCCGATTCGCTGAGCCTCGATCCCCACAAGTGGCTCTTTCA
This sequence comes from Vicinamibacteria bacterium, assembly GCA_035620555.1. Lineage (NCBI taxonomy): Bacteria > Pseudomonadati > Acidobacteriota > Vicinamibacteria > Vicinamibacteria bacterium. The sequence goes on along the minus strand of DASPGQ010000708.1, from coordinate 8,052 downwards.
GCCCTATGGGACGGGAACCGTGCTCGTCCGCGAAGGAAATCTTCTCCAGAAGTATTTTCAAGTGTTTCCCGAGTATTTGGACGATGTGAAGGGCGGGTCGGACGAGCTCAACTTTTGCGACTATGGCATCGAGCTGACTCGCAGCTTCCGGGCGTTGAGGCTCTGGATGACGTTCAAGCTGTTCGGTCTCGATGGCATCCGGGCGGCGGTCGAACACGGAATCGAGATGGCGGAACGAGCGGAAGCGCGGCTTCGCGAAAGCGAGCTCTTCGAGATCGTGGCGCCCGCCGAGCTCGGCGTCGTCGCCTTCCGCTACCGGGCCCGCACCCCGGGCCGCTCCGACGAGCTCAACCGGCGTCTCGTGAAAGCGGTGATGGACGACGGCTTCGCCTTCGTGAGCTCGACGACGCTCGCCGGGAAGACGGTGATTCGTCTCTGTCCCATCAACCCTCGCACGACCGAATCGGACATCGACCGGAGCGTGGAGCGCATCTCTCAGCTGGCGGAGCGACTGGATTAGGCGAACAGAGATTCGAGCTCGCTGCGCTCGCCGGCGGACAAGACGACCTCGAGACCCCGCTTGGCGTCGTCGAGATGTTCGACCGTGCGCGGCCCAGTGATGACCGCCGTCACCCGTGGGTGATTCAGGAGCCAGGCATGCGCGAGCGCCGCCATCGTCAGCCCTCTCCTCTGGGCTTCGTCGCGGAACCGCCCGAGCCCCTCGAAGACACGCCGGTCGAGAAGATGCCGGTAGGGCTCGGGGCGCAGAGTCATACGCGAGCCTTCGGGGAAATCACCGGGCTCCGCATACTTCCCCGTGAGCCAGCCGCCGGCCAGAGGGCTGAACGGCGTGAACCCCAGCCCCTCTTCGGCGCAGAGTGCCAGCATTTCCTCCTGGTTGCACTCGAGCAGGCTGAAGCTGTTCTGCACCCATTGGAAACGCTCGAGGCCGAGCTTGTCGCTCACGCCGAGCGCTTTCATGAGGCGCCAGGCCTCCACGTTAGAGGCACCGATGTAGTGGATCTTGCCATCGTGAATCAGATCGTCGAGTGCGGAGAGAGTCTCCTCGATCGGCGTTTGGGGGTCGGGCTCGTGGATCAGGAACGTGTCGAGCCGTTCGACCCCGAGGACCTTCAAGCTCGCTTCGATCTGGCGTTTGAGATGACGACGCGAGAGGCCGCGGTCGTTGGGCCCGTCTCCCACGGGGTTGAACGACTTGCTGCTAATGAGGATTTGCTGCCGGATCGAGCTCGGTTTCGTCGTCAGCCAGCGTCCGATGATCTGCTGGCTCCGGCCGCCACCATAGGAGTCCGCCGTATCGAAGAAATTGATGCCGATCTCGAAGGCGTGATCCATGAGCGCCCGAGCCGTTTCTTCGCTTTCGCCCATTCCGAAGAGACGGGAATCCGATCCGATGCCCCCGAAGTTGCCGCAGCCGAGCCCCAGCCGGGACACGGCGAGTCCGGTTCGACCGAGCTTCCGATGCTCCACCTGCCGATTGTAACGGATGCGTAGCAACCGGCGCTTCGGGGTCCGCCCATTCCGGGTGGAGTGGATGCGTCGCTCGAGCAAATCTTTCGCGTCCAGGATGCTTCTGAGCCGTTAGAATCTCAGCGAAACTTCCCTCGGGTGGCGTCATGGCGTTTGGAGTCAAAAGAGACGATGGCCCCGACGTGGGGCGACCGGAGACCGAGCGCCGCATCGTGGCCGCGGTCACCACCGAGACCATCGTCGCGACCTTCGTCGTCGTCGTCTCGTTCGCCGCCCTCGCCTCGAAGATGGGACTCGCCCAGATGTTCAAGACTATGATGAGTACGGCGCACGATCTGATCTTGAACACCGCCCTCTTCCTGATGGGTGTCATTATCCTGGCGGGAGCATTCACATCGGTCATCTCCGAGTTCGGGATCGTCAGCATCGCCAACCGGCTGTTGTCGCCTCTGATGAAGCCGCTCTTCGGCCTTCCGGGCGCGAGCTCCGTCGGCGTGGTCGCCACCTACCTGTCCGATAACCCCGCCATCATGCCCTTGAGCGCCGACAAGGGCTTCCTCAAGTACTTCAAGAAGTGGCAGGTGACCACCCTCGTCAACCTGGGAACCGTCTTCGGCATGGGTCTGATCGTCACGACCTTTATGCTCGCGCAGTCCTCCGAAGGGCAGCCCCTGGGGAGGGCGGTTCTGCTCGGAAACATCGGAGCGATACTCGGGGGCATCATCGGGGTCCGCCTCATGGGATATTTCGGCAAGAAGAAGTACGGCCAGGAGCAGGGAGTCGTCACCGAGGAACAGGAAGGCTATGACATCTTCCGTTACCGGGAAGTACGGAAAGGGAACGTCGCTCAAAGAGCGCTGCAGGCTTTACTCGATGGGGGTGCCCATGGAGTGCAAACGGGACTCGACATCACCCCGGGAATCATCATTATTTGCACAACCGTCATGATGCTTTCCTATGGACCGAAGGATGGCGTGTACACTGGGGGTGCCTATGAAGGGGTCGCTTTCTTCCCCTGGCTTGGAGCCAAGCTCTCGTTTCTGATCGAGCCGCTTTTCGGATTCGAGAATCCCGAAGCCATCGCCTTTCCGGTAACGTCACTCGGATCCGTGGGTGCGGCGATTGCCATGGTTCCGAGATTCCTCGAAAGCGGCATCATAGGGGCTCGGGAAGTCTGCGTTTTCACCGCGATGGGAATCTGCAACGCGGGGTTCTTGAGCACTCATGTGGGAATGATGGACGGCATCAAGGAGCGTGATCTGACCAGCGTGGCGATCGTGACCCATTTCACCGGAGGCCTCTTCGCCGGAGTTTTCGGCCACGTCCTCTTCGTGCTCTTTGCGTGAGTCGCTCGCTTCGACTTGGTCTTGTTGTTTCTCCCCCTCGGAGGCAAGCGATCAATCCGCGCGCAGGCTCGTCGTGGGATCGATCCGCGAGGCTCGACGCGCCGGCAGGTAGCAGGCCGAGACGACGGTGACGATGGCAAGAACGGCGGCGACGCCGAGCGTCGTAGCATCCGTGGGCGAGATCTCGAACAAAACCGCGCGGAGGAATCGACCCGAGAGGACGGCTCCCCCCAAACCGAGCGCCATTCCCACGAGCCCGATGGGCACACCTCCGGCGAGGATCAGCTTCACGATGTCGCCCCGGTCGGCGCCGAGCGCCAGGCGGAGCCCGAGCTCCCGTTTTCTAAAGCTCACGCCGTAGGCAACCGCGCCGTACAGTCCCACCGTGGCGAGCAACAACGCAATCGCCGCAAGGACCGTCATGAGAAAGGCGGCGAAACGGTCCCCGCCGAGATAGCCGCTGACGAGTGCCTCCATCGTGTGCATGCTATGAACCGGCTGGTTCGGATCCTGCTCGAGCACCGCCCGCCTCACCGCCGGCGCGATGGCCGTCGGGTCGCCGGCCGTACGAATCACGAGATTGAGCGGAAGATACGGGTTCTGCGCATGCGGGATATAGACGGCGGGCTTCGTCGCGCTCCGGTGCCCGTAGAAACGCGTATCCCCGACGACGCCCACGATCTCGTAGGCGCCCTGATAGCTCTGGTAATCGATGAAGATGCGCTTGCCGAGAGGGCTGGCACCGGGCCACGTCCGTCGTGCCATGGACTCGTTCACGATGAGAACGCGCGGCTTGGTCCGGTCGTCGAGCTCGTCGAAAGTCCGCCCCGCCAGCAGGGGAATCCTCATCGTCTCGAAATAGCCAACGGTGGCCATCCGGATCTGAACACCCGGTCCGCCGCCCAACGGCCTCGGTTCACCGTCGCGCCAGAACGGACGATCGAAGTCGACGTCCATTTCGTCCATCTCGAGCGCGGTCGTTCCGGCCGCGCCGATCACGTTGGGAAGGGCGCGGAGGCGCTCGAGGAGCTCGTCATAGTAGAGGCGCGCCCCGCCACGACCGTAGGTCTCGGGGTCGAGACGCATCCGGACGACGAGAAGCCTTTCCGGATCGAAGCCGGGCTCGACGGCGAGAACGCGAGCGAAACTCTGGAGGAAGAGACCCGAGCCCGTCACCAGCAGCACGGCCGCCGCCACTTCGACGACGACGATGGCGGAGCGAAGACGTTGTCGCGTCCGTTCCGACGAAACGACTCCCGAGGCGTCTTTGAGGCTTCTCGACGGCAGGGCGCTCGAGCCCTGAATCGCGGGAGCGAGACCGGCGGCGAGGCCGGTGAGAGCGGCGATGGTGAGCGCGAACATCAAGACGCGCTCATCGATACCAATCTCCTCGACTCGCGGAATTCCCGCGGGGGCAAAGCGCAGGACGAGCTCGATGCCCGCTCGAGCGAAGAGCGTTCCAATAACCGCGCCCAGCCCGGCGAGAACAACGCTCTCGACCACCAGCTGCCGGACCAAACGCAGTCGGGACGCACCGAGTGCGGTTCGCACCGCCATCTCGCGGCTTCGCCCCGACGCCCTCATGAGAAGAAGGCTCGTCACGTTGGAACAGGCGAGGAGGAGCAGGAATCCCGACGCGCCCAATAGAATGATGAGGGCTGACTTGACGTCGCCGACGATCGCCTCGTGAACCGGAACCAGCACGACGCCCCACCCACGATTGGTTTCCGGGTAAGCCTCGGCGAGCGAAGCCGCGATCGAGTCCATTTCCGCCCGCGCTTCGGCGAGCGTGATCCCCGGCTCCAGGCGCGCCGCGGCGCGAAGGAATCGGTGGTCCCGAGGCACCTGGGGAAGGTGGGCATAGTCGCGCCGGAAGTCCCAGGGCTTGAACAGAAGAACGTCACCAGGAAACGTTCCCGGCGGGCGAAATCTCGCGGGCATGACTCCGATGACTCGCCAGGCGTCGTTCTTGAACCGCACCTCCTTTTCGAGGACGCCCTCGTCCGAAGCGTAACGGGTCTGCCACAATTCGTAGCTCAAGACCGCAACGGTCTCCCCGGTCGCGACCTCCTCTTCGGTGAACGTGCGCCCGAGGGTCGGCTCGACGGCGAGCACCCGAAAGAAATCCGCGGTCACACGGGCACTGGGTACTTCCTCCGTCTCGCCGTGGCGATCGCCCAGGATCGTGGTGGACTCGACCCACCATGCGGCAATGCTCTCGAGCGTTTCGCTCTCGCGTCGCCAGTCGAGAAGGTTGGCGGGCCCGGGTCCATCGCGCGTGATCCCTCCGTCCTGCGTCTCGAAGACGGAGAGGAGTCGCTCCGGCTCCCCGTAGCTCTGAGGACGGAGAAGCACGGCGTCGATTACGGAGAAGAGGGCGGTGTTCGCCCCGATACCGACGGCGAGCGTCACCGACGCGGCAACCAGGAAGCCGGGCTGGTGAAGCAGGCTGCGCAACGCGTAATGGACATCTCGATGCACCATGTCCCACCTCCAGGCCTCTTTGATGAGAAAGACCGCATGAGGCACCGCACCCAGACTATGGCCGACCAGGCCGCTGGGTTTCGAGCACGCGATCTCGGCGAGCCACTCTCGTTTCCATCGGTCGCGCTCGTCACGCGGCACGAGGGCCGCGATGAGCTGGACGACCGCGGCTGCGAGGCGACGTCGCCAGCATTCGCTCACGTCGACTCCTTGACCGTTCGCGCGAGAGACCTCGCGAGCGTTTGATAGCGCCTGAGGGCTTCCGCAAGGACCTCGAGACCGGCCGGCGTCACCTCGTAGTAGCGCCTTTGCGGTCGTTTCTCCCGATGAGCGATGCCCGCGCTCTCCCAACGTGAGCGCACCAAGCCGGCTTTCTCGAGTCGGGAAAGCGCTGGGTAGACGGTGCCGCTCGGAAGCGTGGTCGTCTCCATGACATCGAAGCCATAGCCGACGCCGCTCGCGACGGCTTCCAATACCTGGATCTGAGCGGGTCCCAGGGATCGAGGCATGCAGAACTACCTATGTAGAAGTTATACTCTATATCCCTCCCGGTCGCAAAGGATCCATCAACTGGATTTCTTGCGTCGGCCGCGCGGCGGCCGCTCGGTCAGCTGGCGATCGGCGTAGGCGCTCACCTCGACCATCTGCTCGAGCGGCTCTTCGAATCTGGGGTCCTGACTCGACCGGAGAACGACTTCTTTGGCGAAAAGCGTGGCCAGGTAGCGGAGCTTCAGGGCGGGCTTCGCGGTGCTCGCCCGGTAGTCGGGATGACCGGTGTTGACCTGCCACCGGTCTTCGTGGAACCGTGAGCGCCAGCTCGCCCCGGTGGCGTCGATCAGCTCCGGCTCGGGAATCCCTTCGTCCCCGCTCGTTGGCAACGTCTCTACGACCTCGACCGGCACGGCTGCGGACAGTTCCATGCCAGTCACCGGCTCTCGTGCGGTGACCGATAAAATTCCATCGGTCGGGTCCTCGCCTGCGACGAATATGGCTTTCGCGCCCTCCTCTCGGACGCTCCCCACGCGACCCCAGACGTCCCAGCTGTAATCGATGCTTTCGAGAATCTGGCGTCCCGCGTCGTCGAATGCCCTGGCACGCACGTTTCTCTCGGTGTTGCTCTCCACCACGAGATTCTTTGGCACGATATCGACCGCGGAGAGCGGTCCGGGCGGAAAGAGCTCGGAAGGCTCCGCCCCCGACGGTTCCAGGGAGCTTTCCACGGATTCTTCGATATCCGTCGAGACCCCGGCTCCGGCCGATGAATCACCCATACCCTCGGCCGACTTTCTTTGCATCGGGAGCATCGAGTACCGGGGCCGCTTGCGATAGAAGTCCCGGAAAGCGCGTTTCAGATCCCGAACGGCGTTCTGGTCGAGCTGCTCGGCACGCTCGCGCTCCTTGGTCTCCAGGATGCCCATGACCAGAGGCTCGATTCGACGCAAGGCCTGAGCGAAGGCGTGTGAGACTTCGTCGGGAATCACGCCGCGCCGGCTTCCCGGGGCGACGGATAGCTCGGGAAAATCAACCATGCCGGTCAGTCGCGGATCCGTCCAGGGTGCGTGGTCGAGATCGATTGCGCTCAACTGGGTGAAGTCGTCGGTCACGACCGTCCCCGCGGCGTAGAGCGCGACCGGCACCGACCCATCCGACTCGGAGTCGACTCCGGTCAAATAGAGCTCGAGTCGAGCCGGAGCGTGGCCCGGCACTTCGACCGTATCGAGCCCTTCGAGTCGCTCGCCGAGAAAGCGCGGGGGTCTCACGCGTAGCGTTTTGGGTGAACGGCCGCGGGACATCTTGTCTTCGATGACGACTTCGACCGACCGAGCGAGCAGTTGCCCTCTGAGCTCGGAGGCGAGGTAGTCCGCGGCGCGACGGCCGCTCAATGCGGCCGACGAATCTCGGTCCAGATCCACGACAACCACTTCGGTGAACCGGTCGTCGAAGACGAGCTTTCCTCGAAGCGGTTCGATCTTGAAGCGGGGCTCGTTTCGATAGAGCAGGAGGCGGTAGGGTTTTTGCCGCGGAAGCGAGGTTCGGATTTCGAGGATCCGCCCCAGGCACCAGAATCCGAGAAGCCCGATGCCATAGCGACCCTGCGTCATGAGGTGGAGCCGCTCTTCGGGTGAGAGCGAGCGCTTTCGGCTGTGGCCGATGTGGGTCGCGACGTAGCGCAGTGCTTCGCGGCGGTCTTCGATCTCGGGGATGACGCCCTCCCCGTCGTCGAGAATCTTGAGGCAAGGGACCTTCTTTTCTCGAACACGGGAGATGCGGATATGACGCGCCCGGGCGTCCAGACTGTTCTGGACGAGCTCCGCGAGAGCCTTCTTGGGGTCGGGCTGGCTCAGGGCGAGCCAGCGAATGAGCTCGAAGGGGTCATGGACGCGCACACGGCCTTCTTCGACACTCTGGTCCTTCTCCCGCTGTCTCGGCACGACCGAAACTTAGCACAGGCACAGCGTGATTCGCGGTATCCACTGGTCTCTTGGAACTGATTGGCAACCCCTGGCTCTCTGCTAGGATTCCGCCGCGGCGCCTGCTGGTGTCCGCGGAGCTCGGAAGGGAGGGCGTGCCATGCCCGTACCGCGATGGTTCGACTCGACATTGCTCGAAGCTCAGCAAGCCGACCACCCTGTCGATTATGGCCACCTGGGAGAGCAGTTCGGAATGAAGATCGAGGAGGTGATTCCTCTCCGGTCGCTGAAAACTTGGTGGACCCTCGTCAAGGACTGGA
>DASPGQ010000707.1 GCA_035620555.1 Vicinamibacteria bacterium | reverse complement strand
TTGTTCTTGGCGGCCGCCGCGGGGAGCGAGATCACCATATCCACCTCGGGTGAGGACGAAGGTGACGCTCTCGAAGCCCTGGTGAAGCTCGTGGCCGAGGGGCTGGGAGAATAGGAGAGGGCGATTTGAGCGCGAGCGCGCCATCGCAGCCGGCCGGGCGGACCAATCCACGCCCTCCGCTGATTCTCAAGGGAACGGGGGTCGCCCCTGGAGTAGCCATTGCCCGCGCACTCTTGTTTCGACATGAAGAGACCCCGCTGTTCCGCGTGTCCCTTCTCCCCCAGGAAGTGCCTCAGGAGTTGGCCCGTGTCTCCGAGGCACGGGAGCTCACCGAGCGTCAGCTGGAGGAAATCAAGAGACGCACCGTCGAGGCTCTGGGAGAAGAGCATGGCTATATCTTCGAAGCGCAGACGCTCATGCTCGAAGATCCCCTTCTCATCGGCCGCATCGAGGAGGTCATTCGCGAGCAGCGGGTGAACGCCGAGTGGGCCCTCAAGGTCGCGGTCGAGGAGCTCGTGGCGGTGTTCGATCGCTTGAGAGACGACTACTTTCGTGCCCGAAGCAGCGATATCTTCGATCTCACCGGTCGTTTGGCGCGCAATCTCGCCGGAGTGCGAAGCACCGTCCTCACGAAGTTGGAGCGCAAGTACATCCTGTTGTCCGAGAACGTGAGACCTTCCGATAGCGCGCAGCTCGGCTGGAGCCACGTGGCGGGACTGGCAATGGAGGCCGGCGGGCGCACGTATCACACGGCCATCATCGCTCGCTCCCTTGGTATTCCCTGCGTCGTCGGGGTGCGGGATTTGATGACCCGGGTCTCCCACGGCGCACCACTGGTGATCGACGGTAGCGAGGGGATCGTCATCGTCAATCCCGACCGTTCTATCCTGCGCGAGTACCGCTCGCGTGGACGGAAATTCAAGAAGCTCGAGCACAAGCTCGCGCATTTGCGGAACCTCCCCGCGGAGACCCGCGACGGCTATCGGGTGGCGCTGCAGGCCAACGTGGAGTTCCCCGAAGAGTGCTCTACCGCCGAACGGAACGGGGCCGAGGGTATCGGGCTCTTTCGATCCGAGTGGTTCCTGACACGCGGACGCAGCGGTTTCCCCAGCGAGGAAGAACAATACCTTGTCTATCGGCGCATGGCGGAGCAGATGAAACCCTGGTCGGTCATCGTGCGGGCTTTCGATCTGTCTCCCGAGCAACTCGGTGACGACACCGGGGATTCGGAAGTGAATCCTGCCCTTGGACTCCGCGCCATCCGCCTGCTTCTGAGACATCGAGATTTGTTCAAAGAGCAGCTGCGCGCCCTCCTGAGGGCCCGAGCACGCGGCAACGTGAAGGTCATGCTGCCGATGGTGAGCGGAGTGGGGGAGCTTCGCCAGGCTCTCTCCGTTCTCGAGGATGCGAAGCGTGAACTGCGCCGGGACGGCTTGGAGTTCAATGAGGACCTACCCTGCGGAGTCACGGTCGAAGTGCCGTCCGCCGCCGCCACCGCGGACCTTCTCGCCAAGGAGGCAGCTTTCTTCAGCATCGGCACCAACGACCTCATCCAGTATCTTCTCGGAGTCGACCGGGCTAACGACCTGGTATCCTACCTGTACGAGCCGTTTCATCCCGCAATCCTCCGGACTCTGAAGTTCGTCATCGACTCGGCCCATGCCGCGGGGATCAAGGTGGGAGTCTGCGGCGAGATGGCGGCCGATCCTCTCATCGTCGCTTTTCTGGTGGGCCTCGGGATCGACGAGCTTTCGATGAACGTCGTCTCGATTCCCATGGCCAAGCACGTCATCCGGCAACTATCGGCCGAAGAGGCGAGGACGGTTGCCGATGAGGTTCTTCGGCTCGCCACGGTGAGCGACGTCTCTTCCTTTCTGAGAGAGCGCCTCGGAGGCTTCGCGCCAACCGAGTAAGTCTCTCGGTATATTATTGACAACTATATTTCTTGTAAATATAGTTGAAGGATGAATCCTTCCTACCACATTCTCGTTTCGCTCGGCGACGGCCCCAAACACGGCTACGCCATCATGCGGGACGTCGCCACCCGGACCGAGGGGGAGATCGAGATCCTGCCGGGAACGCTATACAGCACGATCAAGCGGTTGATCGCCGAGCGCGCCATCGAGGAATGTCCCGCGCCGGACGAGCAGGAGGGCGGCTTTTCTGACGAGCGTCGACGGTACTATCGGTTGACCGCCATCGGACGGGCCGCGGTGCTCGAGGAGACCGACCGTATGGCGATGCTCATCCGGCTCGCTCGCAAGAAGGGCTTCGCGACCTCCCGATGAGTCGCGAGTTGTGGCTCGGGGTGTCCCGGGGCCTCTATCGAGCGTTCCTTTTGGTCTGTCCGCGCGGCTTTCGCGACGAGGTCGGCAGTGACATCGAGAAGTGTTTCGACAGGCTGACGGAGGAAACGTTCGACGAGAAGGGGCCCGCCGGTCTGATTTCTCTCACCTCCCGCGGCCTCATCGATCTGTTGAGAACCGCCGCGCGGGAGCGTTGTTCGGGCGGAAAACGTTTTCGGAAGAGACGAACCATGGACAGGTTGCTCCAGAATCTGCGTTTCGGACTGCGGAGCGCGACGGTCGGTCGAGGGACGTCCGCCCTCGTGGTGGTCACGCTCGGACTCGGTCTCGGTACCCTGGTCGCCGTATTCGACGTCGTCTACCGGGTGTTGTGGCGACCGCTCCCGTTCGAGGAACCCGATCGCTTGGTGGCGCTCTACGAGATCGAAAGCCAGGGAGAGCTCGACCGGGGTAGCGTGGCGCCGGGGAATTTCGCGGATTGGCGAGCCTCGAGTCGCAGCTTCGAGTTCATGGCGGCCTTCAATCAGACCAGTATGAACCTGACCGGGGAAGGCGAGCCGGAGCGTTTGATCGTCTACTCGACATCGTCGACGTTCTTCTCGACCCTCCATATCGAGGCCGCCCTCGGTCGGGTTTTTGCTCCCGACGAGGATCGAGAATCCGCCCCGAGGGTAGCGGTTCTCACGGGCGGCTTGTGGCGCCGGCGCTTCGGTGGTGATCCCGACGTCGTGGGCCGACGCATCCTGCTCGACGATGTGCCTTACGAAATCATAGGGGTGCTTCCACAGGAGTTTCACTTTCCCAGCCGGGATGCCGAGATCTACGTCCCGCACGCGATGAGCACCGAGGAAGCTTCCACCCGCCGCTCGCACTACCTCGACGTGGTTGCCCGGTTGAGAGACGGCGTCAGCCTTTCGAGCGCCCGGGAAGAGATGCGGGCTCTGGGCCGCCTTGTCGCCGAGGCTCATCCCGAGACGAATAGCGGCGAGACCGTCGGTGTCTTTGCGCTCCAGGAGGAGTTGGTCGCTTCGATGAAGCGTCCGCTCGTTCTTCTCCTCGGAGCGATCGTGGGAGTTCTGTTGATCGCCTGCGTCAACGTCGTGAATCTCCTTCTCGCTCGTGGGACCTCACGGCGCCGAGAGCTCTCCATCCGTGCGGCGCTCGGTGCAAGCCGAGCGAGGCTCGCGGGCGAGCTCCTGAGCGAGGCGATGGTGCTGGCCGTTGCCGGAAGTGCCCTGGCTCTCTTGGCGGCCTTATGGGTACGGCGATGGTTCGTCTCCTGGACGCCGCCCCACCTGGCCCTCGACGAAGCCGGGATCAGCGGAGCAGCCGTCCTTTTCACGTTGGCCTCGTGCGCGCTGCTCGGCCTCGGCCTGGGGATGGTGCCCGCGCTCGAGCTGACCCGTCGTCGGTTGCCGACTTCGGTGATCGAAGGAGGCCAGCGGTCGGTCGGTCTCGCGCGCTCGCACACCGGCGTGAGAAAGTTTCTCGTCGTCAGCGAGGTCACGCTCGCGCTGGTTCTTGTCACCGTGTCGGGGCTTCTCTTGCAGAGTTTCTACCGGCTTTCGCGCGAGAGTCCCGGGTTTCGGCCCGAGGAAGTTCTAACCATGCGGGTCGAGCTCTCGCGGACGAAATACGAAGAGCCCCATCAGCGCGTCGCTTTCTATCGGGAGGTTCTCGACCGAATCGAGCATCTTCCCGACGTCGTATCGGCTGGGTTCGTGACGATGTTGCCGCTCACTTTCCAGGGCGGTTCCACGTCATTCGAGATCGAGGGCCGAGAGGAACCTTCCGATTCGGACCGGTTCGCGGTTTTTCGCAGCGTGACCCCGGATTATTTTCGAGCTCTGGGCGTCCCGGTGGTGAGAGGGCGGGTGTTCGATCGTGGTGATTCCTCCGATTCGCCGCGCACTGCCGTGATCAACGAGAGTTTCTTCCGCCGTTTTCTCGGGGAAGTCGAGCCCGTGGGCCAACGGCTCCGTATCTGGGGGGAGCCCCACGAGATTATCGGGATCGTGGGAGACATTCGAGAGCTCGAGCGCGGAGGGGAGCCCGTGCCCGCGCTCTACGTGACGGTATACCAGCGGTCGTTCGGATTCTTCGACCCCCGCGACCTGGCCGTGCGGGCGAGGGGTGACGCGTCCGGCCTCGCGAGGCGCATTCGGGCCGAGATCTGGGCCGTCGACCCCGACCAGCCGATTTCTTACACCCGAGCGATGAATGACATCCTGAACGGTTCGGTGTCCACCGAGAGGCTGCAGATGGTCGTTTTTTCGATCTTCGGAGCCGCGGCGCTCTTGCTTGCCGCTCTGGGAATCTATGGCGTCCTCTCCTACGCGGTGGCGCGGCGGACGAGCGAGATCGCTCTGCGCATGGCACTCGGAGCGAGGAGCTCCGACGTTCTCCGCCTGGTTCTCCTGCAGGGAATGAGGCCCGCGGTGTTGGGAGTGGGCCTGGGCGTCGGTGCCTCCTTGGTTGTGACCCGCTTTTTTGCGGGGATGCTGTACGGCGTCGAGCCGAATGACCCCTGGACGCTTGCGGCCATCACGACGACTCTCACGGCGGTAGCCCTCCTCGCGTGCCTCCTTCCGTCGTGGCGAGCGACGAGAGTCGATCCCCTGGTAGCGCTTCGGGAGGACTAGCAGGCTGATGAAAAGTCAGGGACCCGATATAATGTCTCCAGGAGGTTCTCGATGCGGACGCGGATATCGGTGATGCTGCTGCTGCTGGTCTTGCTGGCTGGTCTCGGCTGGGCGGGCGACGAAGTCGAGGTCGTCGAGCCCGAGTACGTTTGCATGGTCAACGACGCCGCCTACGACAAAGAGCAGGTTCGCGTCGACGTCGACGGGAAGACCTATTACGGTTGCTGCGAGATGTGCAAGGCACGACTGGCGCGAGACGAGAGTCTACGAATCGGAGTCGATCCCGTGAGCGGGAACGAGGTCGACAAGGCGACGGCCGTCATTGGTGCGGATTCCTATCGCCGGGTGTTCTACTTCGAGAACGCGGAAAACCTCGCCAAATTCAACGAGAAGCTGAAGAAATCCGAATAGCTCGGGCCGCTCGGGTTAGTCCCGGGGCACCACCGCGGTCGTCTCGATCTCGATGCGCGCCCCATCCTCGACGAGCCCCTTGACCTCGACCACCGCCATTGCGGGGTAGCTGCGGCCCATGAGCTCACGATAAACCAGCCCGATCTCCTGCAACTGCGTTAAGTACTCCCGCTTGTCGCAAAGGTACCAGGTCATTCGAACGACGTGCTCGGGTCCGGCGCCCGCCTCGGCCAGGACCGCCAGGGTGTTCGCCAGAGCGTTTCTCAGCTGCTCCAGAAGGGTCTCGGGAAAACGTTGGCTTTTGTCCCAGCCGACTTGTCCTGCCACGAACACCAGGCTTCCCTGCGCTTCGATACCGTGGGAATAGCCGCGGCCACGGGGCCAGCCGGCCGGCGTGAGCACGCGATGGATCGTCATGGGCCCTTCCTCTCCGATTCGAGCTCTCTCAACTTGAACCGCTGGATCTTGCCGGTCTCGGTGCGGGGCAAGCTTTCGACGAACGCAACTTTGCGCGGATACTTGTACGGGGCGATGCGCGCTTTGACGAACTCTTTGAGCTCATTCGCCAGAGAGTCGTTCGGGTCGTGCCCCTCTGCGAGGACGACGAAGGCCTTGACGACATTGCCTCGCTCGGGATCGGGCGAGGCGACGCAGGCGCAATCGGCCACGGCGTCATGGGCCAGGAGCGCCTCTTCGACCTCCGGCCCCGAGATGTTGTAGCCGGCGGAGATGATCATGTCGTCCACGCGGGCCTGGAACCAGAAATAGCCGTCCTCGTCGACGAGGTAGGCGTCGCCGGTGAAATTCCAGCCGTTTTGCACGTACTCTTTCTGGCGCTCGTCTTCGAGGTAGCGGCAGCCGGTCGGGCCGCGGACCCCGAGTCGGCCGACCGTTCCCGGCGGAAGCGGGCTCAGGGAGTCGTCGAAGACCCGAGCCTCGTAACCGTAAACGGGTTTGCCGGTCGCCCCCATCCGGATGTCTTTGCCGGCGGCACTGATGAAAATATGAAACATCTCCGTGGATCCGATGCCGTCGATCGCTCTGAGGCCGGTAGCTTCTTCCCAGGCCTGAGCGGTTGGCAGGGGAAGGGTCTCGCCCGCCGAGACGCAATGCCGGAGGCTCGAGAGATCCTTGCTCCGGACCAGCGGCAGCATCGCGCGATAGGCGGTCGGAGCGGTCGAGAGAACACTTACCCGATGGCGAGCGGTACTCTCGATCATCGCCTCGGGAGACGGCTTCTCGATGAGCACCGTGCTCGCGCCGATCCTCATGGGGAATACCACGTGCATCCCGAGACCGAAGGTAAACGCGATCGGGGGCGAACCGGTGAAAACGTCGCCTGCATCGCACGGCAATGTCCGTTTGAAGAAGCTGTCGGCCGATGCGAGGAGATCGCGGTGGAAGTGAACGCATCCTTTGGGGGGACCGGTGGTGCCCGAAGTGAAAGCGATCAGCACCGGGTCGTCGACCGCGGTGGCCACGTTCGCGAAGTGGGGAGGTCTCGTCTTCGCCCGCCTCGAAAGCTCCTCGAAGGTGACGATACGCGTCAGCGCGGCGACCGACGCGATCTCCTCGCTCAAACGGGCGTCGCAAAGGGCGAGCTCGACTCTCGCCTTTTGAGCGATGAGCTCGATCTCCCGCCTCCTCAAGAGCGGCATGGTTGCCACGACGATTCCCCCCGCTTTCGCCACCGCCATCCAGGAGGCAACCATCAAAGGGGTGTTCGGCGCGCGGAGCAAGACGCGATTCCCCGGCACCAGTCCCAGCTCGTCGACCAGCACGGCTGCGATTCGATTGGCCTCTTCGTAGAGCCGGCCGTAGGACCAGACCTCCGTGTCGGTGACGAGACAGGGCGCGTCACCTCGTCCGGCGATCACATGCGCGTCCAGGAGCTCCGAGGCGACGTTGACTTGCGGAGGGTAGGCGAGCTCGGGGAGCTCGAACAGGAGAACGGGCCAGTCGTCTTTCGGGGGAAGATGATCGCGGACGAATGGATCCGTGTGAGCCGTCTTTCCAGTGGGAATCGTCATCGCCGCGAGTATTCGGCACGGGTCTGACGCGCGAGAATGAGCTTGTGGATCTCCGTGGTGCCTTCGTAGATTCGAAGCGCTCGAACTTCACGGTAGAGCCTCTCGACCACGCTTCCCCTCACGACTCCGGCGGCGCCGAAGAGCTGTACGGCGTCGTCGACGACGCGCTGGGCGGCCTCGGTCGCGTACATCTTCGCCATCGATGATTCCTTGGTCACTCGCCCGGCGCCTCGATCCTTGAGCCAGGCCGCTCGATAGACGAGAAGAGCCGAGGCGTCGATGGCCGTCGTCATGTCGGCGAGCTTCGCCTGCACCAGCTGGAAGTCGGCCAGCTTCTGGCCGAACTGGACTCGACTCTCGACGCGGGCCATCGCTTCGTCGAGGGCGCGACGGGCGAAGCCGAGAGCGGCGGCACCCACGGTGGAGCGGAAGATGTCCAGGGTCGCCATCGCGATCTCGAAACCCTGTCCCGGCTGGCCTACCAGGCGATGCGCCGGCAGGCGGCAGTTCTCGAACGCCAGAGTGGCAAGTGGGTGCGGGGCCACGACCTCGATTTCCTCGGCAATGTGAAACCCGGGGTCGTTCGCCTCCACCACGAAGGCGCTCAGGCCTTTCGTACCGCGAGTCTCCTCGCTTCGGGCGAAGACGACGTAATAGTCGGCCAGACCGCCGTTCGAGATCCAGGTCTTGACTCCGTTGAGGACGTATTCGTCGGCCGATCGCTCGGCCCGGGTCGAGATGGCTCCCACGTCGGATCCCGCGTCGGGCTCGGATAGAGCGAAGGCCGCGATTCGCTCACCGTTGCGGGTTCCGGGAAGGTATCGTTCCTTGAGGGCTTCGGATCCGAAAACGTCGATGGGGGCGCTGCCGAGACCCTGTATCGCGAAAGCGAAGTCCGCCAGACCATGATGATGAGCGAGTCGTTCGCGAAGAAGACACAGCGAGCGCACGTCTGAAGGAGCGAGAAAGCCCCCGGCGGCGAGGGCCTTCACGAGCCGGGCGCAGGTTCGCCGTTCGTCCGCGGTATCGTCGATGGAGCCGAGGCCTGAGGGAATCCAGGCGGCCATGCGTTGGTCCAGAAGCCGGTGTCGCTCGTCGAAGAAGGGCCATTCGAGGTGCGACATCACTTCCCCTCGAACTCGGGCTTCTGTTTGCTCACAAAAGCACGGTAGGCCCTCTCGAAGTCCGACGTCTGCATGCAGATGGCCTGTGCCTGGGCCTCGGCCTCGATCGCCGTCTCGAGGCTCATCGCCCATTCCTGGTCGAGCTGGGTCTTGGTCATCATGTGAGCGAAACTGGGTCCCGATGCGAGCGAGAGGGCCAGCTCCTGGGCTTCCTTCACGAGGGTCTCGGACGAGCACAGCCGATTGTAAAACCCCCAGCGCTCGGCTTCGGTCCCGCTCATCGTTCGCCCGGTGAACAGGAGCTCCGCGGCGCGTCCCTGGCCGATGATACGGGGAAGCATCGCGCAAGCTCCCATGTCACATCCGGCGAGCCCGACCCGGGTGAAAAGAAAAGCGGTCTTGCTCTCGGGAGTCGAGAGTCGGAGATCGCTGGCCATCGCCAGGATCGCCCCGGCCCCGACGCAAACGCCGTCGACGGCGGCGACGATGGGCTGGGGGGCGCGACGCATCGCCTTCACCAGGTCGCCCGTCATCCGGGTGAAGCGAAGCAGGCCTTTCATGTCCATCTTCGTGAGTGGCCCGATGATCTCGTGGACGTCTCCTCCGGAGCAGAAATTCCCCCCATCGCCGGCGATGACGATACCCCGTACGTCATCGACTTCGACCAATTGGAGAAACGTGTCACGGAGCTCCGCGTAGATCTCGAAGGTCAGGGGATTCTTCCGTTCCGGACGCGACAGCGTGATCGTCGCCACCGGACCCTGGATCTCCCATCGGAAGTGCTTCGGCTCCAGATTCTTTCCCTGCAAGGCGCCTCGCTTTCTAGCTTACCGGTGAGCTTCCCCGAGCCCCGGCTTGAGGATCACGCCTTCACGCTTCTTCCCGTCCATCTTCACGAACAGGGGAGCATCCAGGCGCACGTGCCGAACGGCTCCGTCCTCGAACCGTGCCGGCTGCGCCGCGAGCCAGGTCCAGTCGAGATATCCCTCACCCGCTTCGGGGTTGACGGTGAAGTAGCCGACGTTGTTCGAGCTCAAGTTCTGAAAGAAATGCGTCCCTTGAGACGGTGAGACGTGATGGTCGCGAAAGCCGGCTTCCACGATGACGCGAGCCCCGGCGATCTGCGGCCAGGTGACGGGAATCCCGAGCGTTGGCTCGTTGGAGCCCCAGCGACCCACGCCGATCAGGACGTAAGGCCGTCCTTCGGAGCGCAGGCCGGCGTTGAGCCGGGACACGACCTCGGCGGTCTTCCGGCTCTCGGATCTCTCGAAACGGTGATAGTCCACGACCACGGCGTCGTAGAGATTTCGCAGCAGGCCGTGCCCGAGAACGCTCTGGCTCCGGCAGAGAACGGTATCCGGGTCAAGCTCTCCGATGACGACATCGTCCAGCTCGCCGGTGAGGGCGAGGGGGCGAAGTTGCAGGAAGCCGAACTCTCGCTTCCCCGTGGGAGTGGACGTCAGATCGACGGCAAACTCGAGCTCCACATCCGAGCTGGTTCCCCGCTTGGAGATTTCGAGGAGTATTTCGAGGATTTCCGCAAGCGGAAAAGCATCATGCTTGAGGATGGAAGCGAGAGTGACGATCCGGATTCCCGTTCGCGAGACGCCGTCGTAGACCGCGTCGTTCTCGGGGGAGTAGGTCGACGCGAGAAGCGACAGGGTTCCATCCTCTGCGGCTGCCGATAGATCCCATGGATGCACGCCCGCAGAATCGGCTCGAGGCCTCGGGCCGATGTCGACGGCGTAGAATTGCCGCTGGGAGTTCTCCAAGAGGGACCGGACCGAGGAAGCCTCGAGGAGATGGCGCGGATACTTCGGCGAAAAGCGAACGCATGCCCCGCCCTCCATCACCGTCTTTCCCAGGCCGAGGGCCACGGCGGCGATTCCATCCTGGCTCTTGGCTGGCGGCCTCGCGTAGAAATCACAGGAACGGGCGACGCCGGAAAAATCGGGATAGAACCTCGGGCCGTGCGGAGATCCGACCACCTTCTGGACGATCACCGCCATTTTCTCCTCCTCCAGCCGATACTGGGTGGCGTCGAAGAATGCCTTCGCCCTCGCGGAGAACGTCGAGGCGTAGACGCGTTTCACCGCGTAGAGGAGCTGCTCGAGCCGGACATCGATCCGCGGGTGATCGTTCGGAAGCATATAGGTCTCATACACGCCGGCAAAGGGTTGAAACTGGGAGTCCTCGAGCAGGCTCGAGGAGCGCACCGCGAGGGGGTACTGGTGTCTTGTGAGAAAAGCCTTGAGGTCCTTCTTCAGCTCGCGGTGAAACCACGTCCTCCGGAACCGCCGGAGGAGATCCTCGTCGGAATCGCACTGAAGGGCGAAGTCGGCCAACCCGTTGTCTTCGATGAATCGATCGAACACCTCGGTTCCCAGGACGACCGATGTGGGAACGGAGATATTCACGCCGGGAAAGAAGCGGTCGATGTCATATTGATTGAGAAGCTTGGCAATGAAAGCGAGCCCTCGAGCCTTGCCCCCGAGCGAGCCCCCGCCGATGCGGTAGAAGCTTGCCGTCGCGTCGAAGCTCGCACGATCGAAATCGACGACCTCGCCGCGGTTTCGCTCCATTCGATACTCGGCAATGGCTTCGACGACCATTTCTCGCAAGTCCTCGAGCGAGGCGAACTCCGACACCTTGCGAGGACGCAGCTTGTCCGCGAGCGCGAACTCGGTGCGGGCCTTGAGCCAGTTGGAGAAGTCGTTGCGCTTGCCGTGGTAGGCGATGCTCTCGGCGGGAACGGTTTCGAGCAGATGCTCGAGCGTCTTCAGGTCCGACGCCCTTCCCACTTCCATCCCGTCGGGAAGGCGAAACACGAAATCACCGATCCTCAGGCTTTCGACCATGAAGCGTCGTACCTGGTTCAGAAGGCGAGGGGAGCCCTTCAAGAGAAACGACGCTCCTACCGACTGCGCCAACGCCTCGTTCTCCGGATGGCTCGATTGCAACATGATGGGAAGATCCGGCCGAGCTTGGCGGACCGCCTGGGCGAGTTGGGCGCCCGCGTCGCGGCTGGGCTTGCCGCCGCGGGGAAACTGGACGTCGGAGATGATGCCCAGGATCTCGTCGGAGTACCGTTCGAAATATCCGATGGCCTCCTCGTAGTCGGTGCAGAGGAGAATCTTGGGGCGCGCACGAATCCGCATGAGCTTGTCGGAGAGGTTGAGACCCTCGGGCATCAGACTCTGCGAGTGCTTGACCAGCTCGGTGTAAATCACCGGAAGGAACGACGAGTAGTACCGGATGTTGTCTTCGACGAGTATGATGGCGGGAACCCCCACGACGCCTACGTCGTGCTCGACGTTCATCCGGTCTTCCATGTACTTGACGATGGCGAGCAGGATCCGGACGTCACCCTGCCACAGGAAAGTCCGTTCGACCGAGGACATGTCGTTTCGCGCGACGAACTCCTGGAGCCCCCGTCGATCGTAAGCCAGGAGAATTACGGGAGTCTGGATTCCCTCGCGACGGAGCGCAGCGACGAGCTGGAGCACGTTCATGTCCGCGAGCTCGATGGAGGTGATGATGAGGTTGTATCGATAAGACTGGCGTGCCAGCGCGACGGCCTCCTTACCCGTGAACACCCGGGTTATGTTGGGCGTATGGCGGAGGTTGAGCTCGAGGAACTCGCTGAGGAATTGTTCGTTGAGACGTCCATCCTGCGAGAGGGTGTAGTAGTCATAGAAGGTGGCGACGAGCAGAACATCCTGCACCCTTTGCTGCATCAAGTCCTGGAAGCCGAGGAAGCGTCGCGAGCGGGGAGAGAGCTCGTCTACCGGGATGGCGAGTCGTCCGGGCACGGGTGAATTATAGTAGCTCATGCGTGGCGACTTGATGTTAGCGGGTGGGCTCGGAGCCCTTTCGGTCTTGGGGCTCCAGCAGCTGACCCAGACCGTCGTGGTCAACCTGGAGAACCCTCACCCGGTGATAGGGGACGTCACCGTGGCCAAGCCCATCCCCCATTCCAATACGCAGAGCCTGATGGACGTGGTGGTGGCGTCCGCCCGCCGAGACCAACCGAGTCTCTGGACCGAGGCAGGGATGTTGGAGACGGACGGATTTACCTCGGTCGTCCTGAGCCTGCATGGGCAACTGCGAGGCGCTCCAAGCGCCCCGGGCAGCATCGGCCTCATCCTCGTTCCCGAGGATGAGGATGTTTTGAGCGCCCTGGCGGAAGGGGAAGTGCACCTGACCCTCGAAGCGGTGGCAGAGCCCGTGCCCACCGGCGGTCTCTACTTCAGCGGCTCCCGCGCGGCACTCTCGGTGGCGTTTCCCCGCTATCGAGCTTTCCTCTACAACACAACCGACCGGAGTGCGTCGGTCAACGTATTCGCGTATCTGACGCATTAGACCCGCCAAGCGGCCGCCTTGATCGTCCACGAAAGCGCATTGGCTCGCCGCTCGCAGTCGGGAGTGTGTAGAAAAGTTACTCGGTCTGGACCGAGTTGAGTGCGAGAAGGTGACGGAAACGCCCCGCCAGTACCCGAAGGTGGCCTCTCTTCGTCGCGAAATGCTCCTGCGAGCGCTTCAACCGCTATCTCGACCGGGCCCCTCGTCGTCCCGACCATCGGGCATGACCGCGAGCTCGCGTTCTTCTCGGAAAGGCCGTAGTCACGGTATCGACAACGTTTATGCAGTTCTCTATAGTGGGTTCAGAAGAGGGGCAGGAATTCATGGCGAGCACGGTGATGATCTAGCGCGCCGACAGGTCGAAACGCGCTCTGATCGACCGTGCCGCCGAGGCGGTCGGAAAGAACCGCTCGCGCCCATTTGACAAAACCAACTGTGCCATATATGGTTGCCATATATGGCACTCATCAAGACCACCGTGTATCTGACGGATCGTGAGTACAGCCGGCTCAAGGAGTTAGCCCGCGAACAGAATCGGCCTGCCGCCGAGCTGGTGCGCGAAGCCGTGGCCGAATACGCGCGTCACCACGGACCGCGCCGGGCTCCTAGAAGTCTCGGTGCCGGGCACAGCGGAAGAGGCGATATCAGCGAGCGCGCCGAGGAGCTGCTCGACGGTTTGGGTCGATGATCGTCGCCGATACCGGAGCCGTCGTGGCCCTCATCGATCGGGACGACGCACATCACCGAGCTCTCCTCGCGCTCTTCAAGAAGGACCCCTACCAGTGGCTGTTGCCATGGGCGATCTTGCCCGAGGTCGACTACTTGCTAACGAGCTACGTTGGCATCGATGCTGAACGGGAGTTCGTCTCCGACATCGCGAACGGATCGTTTCGCACGGACTGGGGCGTGGACGAAGACCTCCGACGAGCCGACGAGCTCAACCGCCAATACAAAGACTTGAAGCTGGGGCTCGTCGACACGATCGTCATGGCCATTGCCGAGCGGACTCGTGCGGACGCCATCGCAACCATCGACGAGCGGCATTTCGGCGCCGTGCTCCTCGAAGGTGCGCCCCGCTTGCTGCCTCGGGATCTCTAGCGATAGCGAAATCAGACCCTTAACATCGAGATAGAGGTCCTCTCGGAGGCCGGTAAGCTAGACCAGCCCCTGATCCAGCATCGCATCCGCTACCTTGAGAAAGCCGGCGATGTTGGCGCCGTTCACGTAGTTGTGAGGCGTGCCGAATCGCTCCGCGGCTTCCACGCAGGCGGCGTGGATACTCCTCATCAGGATCTGGAGTCTCTGGTCGACCTCTTCGCGGGTCCAGCTGTAACGCATGCTGTTCTGCGCCATCTCCAGGCCGGAAACCGCGACTCCGCCAGCGTTGGCCGCTTTGCCCGGGCCAAAAAGAATACGCCGGTCCACGAAGCGCTCCACCGCTTCGGGCGTAGACGGCAT
>DASPGQ010000706.1 GCA_035620555.1 Vicinamibacteria bacterium | reverse complement strand
GTTCGATCTCGGTCGCACCGGTGAGCCAGGTCTGCTCGTATTCGTCGAAACCCTGGGCGAACCCGAGTCGAGAATCGAGATTTCCGTTGTCGACGGCGGCAGCGGTGCGGTAGCCGGTCCTCTTCAGGGTCTCGGCCAGGGTGTCGTTGAAATCGGGAAGGTCGCGATCGCGGACGGTGAGCCCGTGCTGTGATGCGTACCGGCTGGTGAAAAGCGACGCGAAACTCCCCCGAGTCTTTGGCCAGTAGGTGAAGGCCTTCTCGAAAGTCACGCCCCGTGCCGCGAGCGCATCGACCGCCGGGCTGGTCTGGCGGGGATAGCCGTACGCGCTCAAATGGTCGGCCCGCAGTGTGTCGACGGTGATGAGAAGTACGTTGATGCCCGCGTTTCGCGGAGGGAGCTCGGAAGCGGTCTCGCAGCCGTGCAGGAGCGGCGCAACCACGATTGCCGTTCCGAGCGTGCGCCGATTCACCGAGCGGTCTCCGCGGACGCGTGGCCGAGCGACTGGAGAAGCTCGCGGGCGGCTTCCTCGGAGACCGAGGCCAGGGGAGCGCGGGGAGGCCCACCATACCAACCGATTTTGTCCAGAAGGGCCTTGACGCCGGGAATTCCGTAGCGGCCGAGCAGCAGGCGGTTGAAGGGCACGAGTCGGGACTGGATTTTCCTCGCCCGATCGAGCTCAGCGGCGGCGCAGGCGTCCCACAGATCGACACAAACTTCGGGCGCCACATTTGCGTCGGCGAGAATGGCTCCGCTCGCTCCGGCGTGGAAGGCCGAGACCAGGATCTGAGCGGACCCGGTCAAAACTTTGAAGCCGCCGCCGCAAGCCCGCTTGGTCTCCTCGAGCGCGAAAACGTCGCCGGAGCTGTCTTTGATACCGACGATGTTGGGATGCTCGGCGAGCTTCGCGACGGTCTCGGGAGCGAGTGATAACCCGGTGCAGGCGGGGATGTGGTACACGACGACGGGAATGGTGCTCGAATCGGCCACCCGCCGGTAATGGTCGACGAGGGAGCTCTCCACGAACGAACGTCGGTTGTAATGCGGAGTGACGACGATCGCGTAGTCGCATCCGATCTCGGCAGCGAACCCGGTCAGCGTCACGGTCTCTTTCGTGGATTCCGCCCCGGTTCCCGCCAGAAGGACGCGATCGCTGGGGATATGCTCTCGCGCCGTCTCCAGCACCCGTTTCTTTTCGTCGGTCGTGAGCGACACGAACTCACCCGTGGTCCCGAGAGCCGTGTAACCGGCAAGGCGGGTGCGATTCCAGGACGACAGGTTCGTGGCGAGCCGATCGAGGGCCAGCTCCTCGTCCTGGCGGAACGGAGTGGGGATGGCGGCGATGATCCCTTCGAGTCTCGGTCTGGGTCTCGTCATCTCGTTACTCCGGGACGTATCGTGATTCGACGCTCGTTCTCTCCCGTCATTTCCAAATGAACCCGGATGGCTTCGCGGCGGGCGAACCGTCCGAGCTTCTCCGGCCACTCTACCACCAGCACCGCGCCCTCTTCCTCCAGCTCTTCGAGCCCGAGCTCGACCAGCTCTCTCGCGTTCTCGATTCGGTAGAGATCGATGTGGTAGACGTCACGCGTAGCACCACTGTAGCGGTTGACCAATGCAAACGTCGGGCTCGAGACGACGGCCGGGTCGATGCCATAATGTTTGGCAAGGCCCTTGGTGAAGGTCGTCTTTCCCGAACCCAGGTCTCCCTCGAGGTAGTAGACCGAACGAGCTGGTGCTTCGGTAGCCAGCTCCTCGGCAATGGCGACCGTTTCTTCGGGGCTGTGACTCGTGCGGGTCAAGCTAACTAGCTCAGCCGTCGAAAGGCCTCCGGCAGTTTCTCCATCAGGTCGCCCGCGGTCATGGAGAGCTCGCCCCTGTCGCCGGCGGCCAGGTCTCCCGCGAGCCCATGGACGTGGGCGGCGAGTGGCAGCGTATCCTGGAGCGGAATCCCCTGGGCGAGAAGCCCCCCGACGACGCCGGTGAGCACGTCGCCGGTGCCGGCGGTCGCCATTCCCGCGTTGCCCGTAAGATTGATCTTCGTGTTGCCCACGGGATCGCACGAAAGCGTGCGAAATCCTTTGAGAAGGACGTGTGCGTTGGTCGCCGTCGCGAGCTGTCTCACCGCGAGCAGGCGGTCCTGCTCGACCTCGCCCGCGGACAGCTGGAGTAATCGGCCTGCCTCACCGGGATGCGGCGTGAGAGCCAGCTCCCCGTCCATCTTGATCAGGCCCGATATCGCCAGGGCATTGATCCCGTCGGCGTCGACGACCGTCGGCTTGCGCGCCGTCTCCACGAGCTTGGCGACGAGCCGGACCGTTTCCCCATCGAGCCCGAGGCCGGGGCCGATCGCGAGGGCCGACCGGGATTCGATGAGCTTGGCGAGTTGGCGGTGAGCTTCGAAGGCAATCCCCCCGCTTGCGGTTTCGGGCAGTGACTCCCACATGACTTCCGGAACCATGGGTGCCATCATCGCGATGGCGCTCGCCGCCGAGGCGACGGTGACGAGGCCCGCGCCCGACCGAAGGGCCGCACGCGCCGTCATCACTGCGGCACCCGTCTTGCCGACCGAGCCGGCGACCACGAGCAAATGGCCGAAAGTCCCTTTGTGCGACGAGCGAGGTCGCGCCGGCAGCAACCGGGCCAGGGCCCGTTCCTCGATGATCTCGAGCGACGGGTCTCTGCTGGCTAGAAACCCGTGGGGAATTCCGATGTCGACCGTCTCGACGTGACCGCAGCGCTCGCACGCCGGCGGGAGGTAGTGGCAGATCTTGGGAGCCGCCAGCGCGACGGTAAGCTCGGCGGCGACTGCGGCACCGGGGATGCGCGCGGAATCGGACGAGAGGCCCGAGGGGACGTCGACGGCGACCACGGGAGCGTCGATCTCGTTGAGGCCCTCGATGGCCTTTCGCGCCAGGCCGCGCGCGCCTTCGGAGAGGCCCGTTCCCAGAATGGCATCGACAACGAGGTCCGCAGTCGCGACACGGGGAAACACCTGGTCCCAGTCATCCTCGGTGGGTACGGCCGTAACCGGAAGCCCCATTTTGAGCGCCGTCTGGAGATTGTCGATCGCATCGGCACTCAAGCTCTCGAACGGCGCGAGCACGAAGGCGCGTGCGTCACACCCAGATTCCAATAGAACGCGAAGGCAGACGAGACCGTCACCGCCGTTGTTTCCCTTGCCGCAGACGATGGCGATGATGCGCTCGTCGAGGTCCTCGATGCGCTCCCGCATAACCTGGACGATCGCCCGCCCGGCGTTCTCCATCAGGACTCGTCCGGGGAGACCGATATCCTCGATCGTGCGGCGGTCGGCTTCGCGCATAGCGGCGCTGTCGAGTACGTGCATTGCCGAAGGTTCTAAGAGGGTAAGGGACGATTGCCGAGTGCGATCTCGACGGCGGCTTCCGCCGCAACCCACATCGGGTCGAGCAATCGGACCTCGTCCACGCGATCGCGACCGAGCACCAGCGGAATCTCCGTGCAGGCCGTGAGCACGACGTCGGCCCCGGCCCGCGACAGCCTACGGGCAGCCTCGCGCATCGGCTCGGCGAGCTTCTCTCTCGAGAGGGGATCCCGGTAGCCACCCGATTTGATGCCGCCTCCCGCGCGATTCCCGTTGCATAGCGCGCCGTAGATGGGCTCCATGACGAGCTTCTCCTGCATCTGTTCGCCGCCCTCGAGATCGAAAGGTGTCAGCATTCGCGACTCGGGTGCGATCCGTCGAATTGTTTCCGCATAGATACCAGAGCGAATCGTTCCCGATGCCGCGAGTACGCCGATGCTTCCTCTCGGGCCCACGCGGGCGAGCGCCTTTTCCACCGCCTCGCGGACCATGTCGAGAAATGGTATCGAGACTCGGGGTCGCACTTGGGGAAGGAAGACGTGCGCGGTATTGCACGGGATGACTGCGAACGCGGCGCCGACGAGCCGCCTCGCGCTCTCGACCAGGGCCTCGACCGGAGACTCGGTGCCCTCGAGGATCGCCCGGGTGCGATCGGGTGTCGCGGGCATCGAGGAGAGCACCCACGGTGGATAGTCCTGATCCCGAGCGGAACGGCCGAGCGCTTGCTCGGTGGCTCTCAACAGAAGCGCTTCGAACTCGACGTGAGCATGGGGTCCCAGGCCGCCGAGGATCCCGATGACGTGTTTCCACGTCGGCTTTGTAATCACGGCGTGAACCGACGGACCGTCGGCAAGCTCAGACCCCTCACGTACCGCCGTAGCCGATGGTGACCTTGTCTCCATCGACGATGACCGGCACGGCTCTCTGGCCGCCGCTCGAGGCAAGCATTGCGGTCATATGCTCCGGGTGGGACTTGACGTCGAAGTACTCCACGTCACGACTCGCATAGGCCTCACGGGCCGCGGTAGTGTACGGTCAACCGGCCTTTCCGAATATCTTCACCGTGTCAGCCATGGCGTCATGTTACCACGTCGTCGGGGGCTCTCACCCTGCTAGGTGGGATTTCGCGGACACAGAAATCGCCGGATATAGCTCCTCAATGCATCGCGGGTGCTGGAAAAGGCGAGCTCTGGCCACGGAATAAGCCCGGGATCGAACGAGCGCACTTCGAGACATTCATCCGCGGCCTGGAGCTCGCCGGAAACCACCTCGGCAGCGTACACGACGACGACGACGGGAGAGCTCTCGTAGGAGAACACATCGATGAGCTCGACGATATCGACGTGGACGTTGGCCTCTTCCCGAGTCTCCCGCACCGCGGCGTCGACCACGGTCTCGCCGCGGTCGACGAACCCACTGGGAAA
>DASPGQ010000705.1 GCA_035620555.1 Vicinamibacteria bacterium | reverse complement strand
GCTACCACGTTGACCCCCGACATCACGCCACCGGTGCCGTCGGGCTTGGCCACCTGACCCGCGACGCTCGTTGCCGGGGCCAGTTGGATGGTGATGGCGTCGGTCGCGCCGTCCGAAGGGATATTCCCCGTCGCGGTACCGCGAAGCGGCGAGCCGTCCACGGAGAGCAAGAGGTTGTAGTCCCCCACTGGGACGCCTCGAAAGGCGAAGGACCCATCGGACGCGACCGTCGTGAGCTCGTCCCGTGGGAACGGGGCCGGGCGCGTCAAGCGCACCCGACCCGCGGCGAGGTTGGATCCGTCGGAGTCGAGCGCCGTTCCCGCAACCGTGCCGGTTCCATTCATGATGACGTCCACGGTGAGCAACTCGCCCTCACCAAGCGCGCCGGTGACGATGCCGGCGTCCGGCCCTCCGGTCTCCTGGGCCCTCAGCGAAAAGTCCCCCGCCGGCACGAAGTCGAACCCGAACGCCCCCGACGCATTCGACTGCGCGTGGAAAACACCCTTGGAGGGCACGAGCGTCAGCGCGGCACCCGCCACCGTGTCCACCTCGTTCGCCCGAAACACCTCGCCTTCGATCGTGCCGCTCGGCTCGAGAGCGATCTCGATTTCGCTTATCTCCTCCCCGTCCTCGGATATATTTCCCGAGACCGCGCCAACGAGTGGTGACGCGCCCGGCAGCGTCGCCTGAATGATGAAGCTACCGACGGGAACGCCCTCGAACAGAAACTCCCCGTTCGCGCCCGACGTGGATGTCGCTCGCAAGTTGGCGATGGTGCTCGAGAGTCCCGTTGAAGAGGTGACCTCGACCTCCGCCGCGGCGATGCCGACACCTGCGCTGGTCACCCTGCCCGAGAGCTTCCCGAGGCCAAGGGCAACGATCGTCAAGTCGATCGCTTCGCCTTCGGTCTCGATCGTGCCCGAGTCTTCGCCCACCCGGCCCGTCAACGGATCGGTGGCCGTTGCGAGCAGATTGCCGGCGGGAACGTACTGGAAGGCGAACGCTCCCATCTCGCCCGGCAGACTCGACGTGGTCGTCGATCCGAGAAGTCTTCCCGTAGATCCCTGGCGAAGGAGGACTTCTGCGTTGGGTACCGGGTCGACTCCGTTGGAAGACAAGAAGGTACCGGTTACCTGGCCGGTAGCGGAGAGGGGTACGGTGACTCGCGTTAGTATTCCGTCTTCGGTTACGGCGCCGGTACCCCTACCGCCTCGGCCCAGGCGATCGTTCGCGGTAACGGTGAAGCTACCCTCCGAAATGCGCGGCAACAGGAGCTTCCCGTCGTCGAATGGAGTAATGATCCCCGTTGCGCGGTCGTAGGGGAACGTCGCACCCTTTAGCTCGACGAATGCGTCATCGGCCGGAGCTCCATCTCCCTTGACCACCGTGACCTCGACAGGGCTTCGGCCCAGGAGTCGTAGGTCCCTGACCGATTCCTGTCCTCGACGAAGGAAGATCATCTCGCGCGCCACCTTCCCCGTCGCGCTATCGGAAGCGGTCAGCGTGTACGTGCCCTGAGGGAAGATCGCGGCGAACGCGTATCGACCGGCGTTATCAGTCGTCACCGTGACATCGGGTCGCGCGCCTCCCGACGCTGTCACGCGGACGCCTGGGCCCGAGGGCGTCGTACCGTCAGGGAGGAATACCGTTCCGGAAAGCTCTCCGGTGATGTTCGAGGCGAGCTCGAGCTCGATCGTTCTCGTCTCCCCCGGTGTGAGGAAGACGTCGCTCGCCGAGACGGGCACGGGAAAGAACGTGGGCTCCGAGGCGGAAACAGTAAAGGTGCCCAGCGGGATGTTGTGAAAGGAGAAGGCACCGTCGATCCCCGTCCGCACCTGCTGTGCGGCCGCATCGTTGACGAAGCCGCAAACCGCCGGATCGAGCCGCTTCGATGCGAGTACCACGTCCGCTCCGAGAAACGGCCCGTTCGCGTCCACCACGACGCCTTCGGCCGTCCCAAAGCCACTGAAACGAAGCACGAGAGCTCTCTCGTCTCCCGCGTGCTGGATCGATGTCGTGCCGGCTGCAACGTCGTGGCTTTTCACCGCTTTCACCGTTGCGGTTCCGACCGGAACGTCCTCGAAAACCGCAACGCCGTCGAGGCCGGTGATTAGTTGCTCCCCCGCGCAAGGGTCCCCGATCGTGCGGATCACGGCCTGGTTCTGAATCGACATACCCGTTTCGTCGAGCACCGTGACGATCAGGCGCCCCGTCCCGGGAAGCTGCAGGTCGACACGCGTCGTGGCGGCTTCCGCAACCGTGGCCGACGCCGAGACGCTACTGCTCGAGCTCGCCGCACGAGCGGAAACCCCGTACGCCCCTGGAGAGAGCTCGTCGAAGCGAGCTTTGCCGAGGGTGTCAGTCGGAATCTCTCGTCCCGCCGCGGTGACGAGGGCCGCGGCCGCGCCGACGGGTGATCCGGTGGAGTCATGGACCGTTACCTCGATGGCTCCAAACTCATCGATGAAGAAGAAGACGTCCTGATCGACCAGTAAGGTCTGGCCGGGGGCGAACGTTCCCGCGATCGAAGCTTCCTGGGAACGGACCCAGTCGATGGCAACGATGCGAAAGATCCCTATCGGCACCGGAACGTCGACAAAGCGGTAAGCTCCAGACGCATCGGTCTTGGTCATGGCCGCCACGAGCTCGTTAGCGCCGGTACCATCGGGCACGAGATAGAAGACGTCGATATCGGAGACCGGGGTCTCGACACCCTCATAGGACTCGAAGACGCGACCGGTGACGGTACCGACCGCCAAGTCGATGTTCACGTCCACCGTCGCGAAGGTTCCGGCGCGAGCGAGGTTCCCGAACGCGAGACCCGAGGAGGTCTCGAACACGGCCTTCACCGAGATGGGCCCGACGACGATGCCGGTGGCGACGTAGCGTCCATCGCCATTTGTTTCGACGGCGGCAGAGCTCCTCGGATCCAGCCCGCTGGTCACGAGCACCTGCGCATTCGGCACCGGCGTGCCGTTCGCGTCGCGTACGACGCCAGTCACCCCGCCTCGTCCGAGCAAGACGAGATCCACGACGATACTCTCGCCGTCGAAGGCGACATGCGTGGTCAGCGCCCGTACCGAGCCGGTTACCGGATCGTACGCTCGCATCGAGAAGGGGCCATCCGGACTCTTCCGTACCCAGTCGAACTGGTAGCGCCCGAGATTGTCCATGGTCTTTCTGGAGATGCCCATGACGTCGCCCGGTATCGAGTTGATGTAAAGGACTTCCGCGCCAGCAACCGGTGTGCCGTCCGCGTTCAGCACCCTTCCGGAAACGGTCGCGCCGGCGTCGGTCAAACGCGAGTCGATGGTGCGAGTCGAATGGAAGAGCGCATCACCGTTCGCTCCGAAGAGCCCCGAGACCCCGACCTGGCGCTCGACGAGCCCACCAACGGGGGCTTCCATAAAGAGGAACGAAAGCCGTCCCGAGAGCTGAAGTGATGCGGAGACGATGGCGTTCTCATCTACGGTGTAGTTCTCCAGGTCGAGGACTTCCGCCTCTCGCATCGGGCGATCAAAGAGGAGGGCGAGGACACGACCCCAGGGGTCCGCGCCCGAGAGGGTCTCGGGTCCGATCGCGGTGGCTGTGATCAGCGTTGGAGGAGGCGTCGCGATGAGCTCCTGCGACGTTTCACTCACCGTTTCCTCGAACGCTCCGTCGGCGTCGCGGTCGATCCGGAGGGTAAGGGTCGGATTCGACACGAGAAGATCGATGGTGAGCCGGCCGCTTTCGCCTGGGCTCGTTTCGACTCCGGCAAACCGATGCAATCCGATTCGCCCGTTCGCGCGCGGCAGGCTCACGGTCAGGTCGAAGCTGGAAGAAGCCGCCGCCGTACTCGTGAACGCCCACTCGTACAGAGTCGAACCGAGACGTGTCGCGATTCCAATGCCCCGACCCGGCGATGCGTTATCCGATAAGGACAGGAAAACGGCATTCGGGAGTGTGCCGACGCCGTTAGGCACGAGTGCGTGCCCCTCGACGTCGGAAAGCGTCCATTGAATGGGAGCCTCGGCACTCCCCCGACCTACTCCGATCAGGATGTGAGAGGACAGCCCGGAAAGAGTCGTCGAAAGGCTCCGCTGGAAATCTCCGACGGCACTCGCCGGGCCGAGGGCTCGGCCAATGGCCTCGAAAAAAGCGACACCGGCGTCGGTCTCGCGGAGCAGTTGCTCGAAGCCACGGTCTTCCGAGTGAGCCCAGGTGAACGCGAGATTCTCCAGCGCCAAGCTCACGGGCTCGCCGAGCTGCACACGAAAACCCGCCTCCGCCAGCTCGATCGCACGATCGAGGACGGCCTGTTTCGCGACGCGAACCACGCCGGCGGCAAGCGTTCCCGAGGGCGCGGTCGCTACACTCCAACCGGCGCCGAGAGCGCGCAGCGCGGCCTGCACCACCTCCGTCGGAAGCGACTCGGCCGTCTTGGGGAGAACGATCGTGTCCGGGGAAAGGGGAACGCCGCGCTCACCGACTCCGAGCTGAAAAAACAGATCGCCGGTCCCTTGCTCGACGTTCAGATACGATGCCCTCACCTGTCCGGTGGTTTGCGAAAGGAATCGGAACTCGAGCACTTCCGAATCGCTCGGCCCGAGCGTCGGAATCGGAGCGGACGGACCCCAGAGAAGCGTCGCCCCCGAGATCCGCGTGGGATCGAGACGAACCGTCACCAGGTTGGCGGGCGTGGTCGAGATGTTCGTCACCGTCACGAACAGCGAAAACTCCTCGGCCGCACGCACGGTGGCGGGGGCAACGAACGTGAGATGCAACTTCGGGTTTCTGACGAGCACTCCGCCCCGCGCGACCCCGGTCATGGGGACGGGGCCGATGGGAAGGCCCTCGAGCGTTCCCTCGATATCGAAGAGAATTTCGTGGAAGCCCTCGCGTCGGCCTTCGAGGAGGAACTCCCCCGTGCCTTGTTCACCCGGATCCAGCCGGTTCGAGCCATCGTCAGTCTCGAAAGCGAATTCCCCGCCCTGTGTCTGCGCGGGAACGAGTGGATCGTCCGAGCTGCCGGCTACACCGTCCTCCCCCGCGGGAAGCGAGATCGACGCTTCGATACCCCGCACCGAGAGCCCTGACGCCAGCGGGGCTCCGTTCGAGATGAGGAGAAGGGCGCTGAAGACCTGGTTGAGAAAACCTACGTCTCCGGGAATGACGAGCACTGCCGGGATCGAAGCGTCCGCAAGGAGTGGCAAGAGCTCGATCTCCAGATCGGGCGGGACGTTGGGTTTCATCATCACCGGCACGATGCCGGCATTGACCAGAGGAAGGGACTCGCCCTCGAGATCGAGGCTCGCCGTCGGCCGAATCGGGACGGGGATTCCGTTCGAATCGAAGACGACGGGAAAGTCGATGGTGACCGGATGGGAGTCCAGGGTCAGGGCCAGAGTGAAGTTGAAACCGGTGAAGCTGTCTTCGCCAAAGAGAATCCCCATTTGGCGAATCTCTTCGAGCGTGAGGGGACGCGTGATGACTTGCGTAACGAGCAGGCGGTCGATGACCTCGACCGTTACCGAATCGGGTGAAGCGCGAAGGAAGGTGACGCCATCGTTCTCGAGGTGGATGTCGCGGACGAGAAAGGTCCCGTTACGCTCGATGGGTGGAATGGCAAGAAACTCGCCTGGAGGCCCGCGAAGCTTGATCGGCGCGTCGATGCCGGGCCCGACCAGCTCACCCACCACCTCGAGCCCGGGGGGAAGAAGCGACAGCAGCGACTCCATGTCGAAAGCCCCCTCCTGGTTCGAGAAGGCGACCTTGATTCGCACTCCCGTGGCGGTGTGGCGAGGAACGACCTGCGAAGGAGGCTCGGGCGTTACCGTCAGTCCGAGAAGAAGGAAATCGAACTCGGTGAGTTTCTCATCGTAGCCGATGGCGGCGAAGGCAACAGGGATCGCGATCGCCAGAACGATCGCGATCCCAGCGAAAGCGGCGCGCCGACTTCGACCCCTTGGCACCTGCCTCCCTCCGTGCCACCGCTTTGGGCCGCGCCTCCCAAAGGGGGCGGGAGTCTACAAAGCGAGATGACGCGTTGTCAAGTTAGAAAATCGATGTGACAACCGGAAATATCTATGCGCATGTGGGAGACATCTCTGCGATGTGAGCGATGACGAGCGCGACCCGGGCTGTGCCTGGGACGCGCGACTCCTGAAGAGGAAAAAGAGGGGCGCGGCTCCTCTCGGGGAGCCTGCGCCCCGGAATGCTGCTCCCTACTTCTCGCCGAAGCGGCTGTCGATGGGAACCATGATGTGCGCGTACGGCGTGTCGGGCCACATGACCCAGGGACCTCCGTTACGGTGGTCGGTGGATAGGTTCTTCAGAAGGCTGCGGTCGGGCACCACGATCATCATGTGGGCACCCAGTTCGGTGACCCAGTCTTCGGGCCCGGTCGGTTTTGTCGCGTAGGGATCTTTGTTGCTGACTGGCGTGTCGCCGGAGAGCATGTAAGCGAATCCGATCTCTTTGTAGGTCGGCTCTTTCTTGTTGACGTAGGCATCGAGGAAGTTGAGCCAGGGCTGGTTGACACACCAGGGATCGACGCCCGGCGTGTCCGGCCGATCGGGAAGGCAGGTCCATTCGTTGCTGCCCTGTCGCAGCGTGTTCATGTTCCAGTCCTTGATGGTGGCCTCGGCGGCGATGGAATCGGGTCCGGCGCTCATGGCGCTCTCGATGGCCTCATCGTTCTGAGCGGTCAGGGAGACCGACAAAACGAAAGCACAGAGTCCGAGAATGATAGTCTTCATGAGTTCCCTCCTTTGAGAATCG
>DASPGQ010000704.1 GCA_035620555.1 Vicinamibacteria bacterium | reverse complement strand
TGTTGCGGTTGGGCGAACACCCGGATGAATCGCCGGAGAACCAGTTGGAATCGCCGTTGTGCGTCTTGGGGCGGAAGTTCGGAAACCGGTGGCTGCTCGCCAATAACGAGCTTGAGTTCGGGGATAAGGTCGATCATCAGTCGTCCGTTCGGCCCCAATGCTTCGCAGAGTGCTTTGCGCCAGTTCGTCAGGTCGACCTCATTCTTCGCGAGAAGGTTACGGATGAGAGACTGAAAGGCCTGTCCAAGCGTGGAGTAGGGGATGTCGCGTTTGTACTGGTCGCACTTACCGGACGCGAAGAGTCCCCGCGGTGGGACAAGTGCTTTGTGAAGCTCATTGACGACGGAGGATTTGCCGACACCGGAGTAGCCAGACACAAGCACCAGCTCCGGCTTGCCGGCAGCGACAACGCGGTCGAACGAGGCGAGCAAGGCGCCGATTTCCGATTCTCGCCCGTACAGTGTCTCGGGAATCGCCAGCCGGTCTGACGTGTCCTGTTCACCAAGCGGAAACTCGTCGATGCGGTGCTGTATTTCCCATTCGGCCAGACAGTGCGAAAGATCGCTCGCGGCGCCGGACGCTGTCTGATAGCGCTCCTCGGGCGTCTTGGCGAGCAATTTCATAACGATCGCCGAAACAGGGTTCGGTATACCCTTCAGCTTCGTGCACGGTGGTATTGGCTGCTTTGCGATGTGGCAGTGCACCAGTTCCATCGGATCGGTGCCGGTGAATGGAAGCGTCCCGGTCACCATCTCGTAAAGCGTGACGCCGAGAGCATAAAGGTCGCTCCGTGAATCGATCGAGCGATTCATTCTCCCGGTTTGTTCCGGGGCCATGTACGCGAGTGTCCCAGCAAAGAACTCCGGAGCTTCGGGTTTCTGGTGCTCGCGGGAAAGGCGTGAAGCCATCCCAAACCCCATCAACCGGACTTGGCTCGTCGCGGGGTCCACGAGGATATTGGCCGGTTTCACGTCTTTGTGAATCAACTCCCTTTTGTGTACCTCGTCGAGGGAGGTGGCCAGACTGACGGCCAACCGGAGAAACCGCGTGATTTCGATGGGTCCCGGAAGGAGTTGATCGAGCGTTGTGCCGCCAGGGTCTTCGAGCACGAGCATCGTCTGCCCGTTTTGTTCGGAAAGGGCCACGGACCGAACCGCCCAGGCCGAGTCCAGTTCATCCCTCAGCGAGTATTCGTGCTTGACCTTTTTGAGTGTCTCCGGCCCCGGCTGCAGCAAAGCAGGAACAAGCAGGAGAACTGATCGTGAACCTAGTTGGTTCGGGTGCTCGCCCCTATACAGGACGAATTCCTCATCCCTGCGGAGAGTTTCGAGGACGTATTGTGATAGGTCCACAAGGGGATTATTCAGTCGCCGACTACTTGCAACCACTCGGACATCTCTCCGTGTCTTTAGAATCAGCAGTTTACAGGCTAGTGGTTGAGCCCGAAACAGCGAGTGTCAGAAACTGTGTCAGACCTCCTAATGTCCTGCGATCACTTACGGCGATCTGGCCCCGCTCGGCCACCGAGGCTCGATCCGACACAACCGTCTGACGCCAGCTTTCCAGTATAGAACGCGGCCGGCGCCCCGGCCCCTGCCAACCCGCTGGATCTTCGCTTGCGGACGCGACCACGGGACGACGGGACGGGTCAGTTCGCGCAAGCCACAGACCCGTCCACGCGCCGTTCATCCCCGGAACACAGGCGTTGAGCCCGATGCCGTGCGCCGGTCGCCTGTCGCGTCCAAACGTGTCTTGAGTTCGCGCAGGTTCCGTTCGCCCGCGGCAAGGGCTTCCGCTGATGTGTGGACCGAATAGGCACCCAGATGCAGCTCGTACGGATGCGGAACCGCGGAGCCGAGGACGAAAGTTGCGCCAGTGCCATCCTCTCCCTGAAACACGACAGATGCCTCGCTTGCCTCGAATGTCACGAGTTCACCTTGCAACAACCGCTCACTGCCGCTCAGTGAGCCCTCGGCGACGGCGACCCACGCAACGGTGTGACCGCCAGGCGGTTCATACGTCCAGCTCTGGCCTGGCTTGAGCGTGACAAGTAAGTAGTTAATGCCACGTGGAGCTCGGACCGGGCTCGTCGCGGTTTCGTACGAACCAACGATCAATCGGGCCGGACCGATGCTCGGCGCCAATTCAGAGCCGAGGTACTGGGTTTCTGGGGCGGCGCGCTCCAATTCAGGCGGAAGGGCGATCCACAGCTGGAAACCCTGCACCGTCGGCGACGATCCGGCTGACAGTTCCTTGCCATGCCACATGCCGAGTCCAGCACGCGCCCACTCAAGGCCACCGTAGCCGATCGTGCCGTGTCCCGCGATCGGATCGTCGAAGGTCACGTCGCCGCGCGTAAACACCGTCACCGTGGCGATTCCCGAATGTGGATGCACGAGCATACTGCCCGCCAACGCTCGCATGTCTGCCTCGAAGAGGTCGAGGAAGACGAACGGCTTGAGCCGCGCACCCAGGTCCGATGGGCTCATGAGACGGGTGATCGGGCCATGGCGATCTCCCCGCGTGCGATGCACGACCTTCCGGGTCGACGGTTGAACGAACGTTGGTGATGTCATCGCTGCCTCCTTCTACGAACTCCGATCAGATCGTCAGCGGACCGTCGGCTGGTCACCGAGCAGTTGATGCCGGCGAGCCCAGACGACGACTGCTGAGCCGATCAGCAGAATCGCCGGCATCGCAGGGGAGCCTCCAATGATCAAGAGGTGCGTGGCGACAGCACCGATCATCGTTGCCACGAGTGCCGCGGCACCGAATACCGCGAACGACGGCACGAGCAGCGCAATCGCCGAGCTGACCTCGATAAGGCCTGTGACATAGCGGAACCATTGGCCGATGCCGATGGCGTCGAACAACGCCACCATCGGCGCGGCGCCGAGGAGCTTCGAGCCGCCGGCGAGCAGGAACATGCCGGCGAGCCCAATCTGGACAACCCACAGGGCAATGAGTCCAGTGCGGCCGCGTCCGACCAGCGATGTCTGCGTGAGTGATGGTGCGAG
Source organism: Vicinamibacteria bacterium (assembly GCA_035620555.1). Lineage (NCBI taxonomy): Bacteria > Pseudomonadati > Acidobacteriota > Vicinamibacteria > Vicinamibacteria bacterium. The sequence goes on along the minus strand of DASPGQ010000704.1, from coordinate 205 downwards.
AGACATGAGCAACCTCCTTGGATAAATCGTTAGAAATCTAACTATTGGTGGAAAAAATTTTGAGGCCTGCGCCTCAGTCGTCCTCCGTCATTCGGTCCCCCGTCGTGCCGCGGGCATGCCGACTCAGAGCACGCAAGAGTCGGCTGGCCTCGCGCTTCTGCGACACTGACAACCCCGCCATCGCCTCCTGAAGCCGTTCCACGTG
>DASPGQ010000703.1 GCA_035620555.1 Vicinamibacteria bacterium | reverse complement strand
TGACTATAGACCGATTCGAGAAGGTGGTACTGCCCGCGAAGGTTCAGGGAGATCTCGATCTCGGTTCTGTGTTCATCGAAGAGGTGAAGTAAGGAATTCTTATGGAGTCCGTGCGCGACCAGCCGAGTCTCATCATCAGGGACGGCGTTCTGCTGTTCGTGGGAAAATCGATCGGCAACGTTGGTGACACCGCACAAAAGCTGCGCGCCAATCGACTGAAGGCTCTGTCCGATTGGAAACCCCAACGACGTCGATGAAGGCATTGTTCGACACGTCGGTGCTCATGCCGCTAGCGTCCAGACAAAGAGAATTCCAGAAACGCCGCGACCCGGAGCTCAGGAGCCAGGACGAAGTCCCTGGCGCTTCCGCTTCAGGCGCTCCTCGTCGGTCAACGAGAAGTCCGAATCGAAGAGAGCGCTCTCCCAGGAGCCATACTGCGGATTCGGGAGGACGATCCACCGCGTGCCCCAGTAGTCCTGGTACCGCTCGTACACTGTTTCCCGGGCTTCCGGAGATCCTCCAGGAATCTCCACGAAATCCCCCAAATTGTCTCCAATCAGAAGGAGCACCCGATAACGCGACGCCACGTGCTCGCGTCGAGCGGTCTTGTCCGAGGCGTCCCATCCGTTCTCGCCGCGCGTGAGGATGACGTCCCGATCCTCCGCGAGCGGGAAACCGATTGCGCGGAGGTTGTCGACGGTGGCTTCCTCGACGGCCTTTCGACGGTTCGTCACGTAGAAGATCGTCACCCCTTGGCTCGACGCGTAGCGGGTGAAATCGAGCGCACCCGGCACGGCCGTCGCCCGCATTTCGCGGCACCAGGCCTGCCACGTCGTTTCTTCGAAATTGCGTCCTCCCAGCATGAGCCGCGCTTGATAAGGTGAGTTGTCGAGCACGGTCTCGTCGATATCCAGGACGACGGCCGGCGGCAGGCTCGAAAAATCCCCTGCTTGCTCCGTTGCCGCGCTCCAGTCCGGGTTGGCGAGCGCGTCGTCCAGGGCCCGCTTTGCGTCGAGGTAGCTCTGCAGGGCGAGAGCACGGTACTCGACCGAGGTCTGTACCCAGAGGACGGCATTGAGGTTCTCGTGAGCGAGCTGCTTTCCCGCACAGGAGAGGAAGCTGAAGAGCGATGGGAGACACAACGCCGCGGCAAATGTTCCCGAAACCCGTCTTCTCGAGACGATCGGCACGACGCGACTCCTCGTCCGGCCGGGATCCTAACACGCGTGTGATAACCTCCGGCGCATGGGACTCGTGCTGTTCATGGCACTACTGTCTCAGCACCGTGTAAAGCTTTGCTCGCCGTGACCAAGCGGCTTCACGTTCACCTCCAGAGCAATCCCAAGGCACCCGAGGTCTTCCACATGACCCGGGAGCGTTACCGAGCTGCGCTGCGGCGTTATCCCGACGTCGCGAGACAGGTACGGACCACGATCGCCACCGACAAATCCGGATTCTATCGCGCCATCCGTTCGACCAACGTTCTGGTTGGCTGGTGGTTTCCGAAGCACGAGCTCGAGAAGATCGCGCCCAACTTGAAGTGGATCCACGTCATCGCAGCCGGGATCGACCACCTCCTTCCCCTCGATTGGCTTCCCCGCGGTGTGGCCCTGGTCAACAACCGAGGGGTCCACGCACCGAAGGCGGGCGAGTTCGTCACGATGGCGCTCTTGATGCTCAATAGCGCCATGCCAGCGCTCGCGACTCAGCAGCGGGAATCTCGATGGCGGGAAATCCACACCACGACGATTGCCGGGAAGACACTTGCCGTGGTGGGGGTGGGCCACATCGGCGGCTCGGCCGCGAAGAAGGCCAAAGTACTCGGGATGCACGTACTCGGCGTCCGGCGAAGCGGCCGGCCTCACCGTTACGTCGATGAGATGTTCCGTCCCGCGGAGCTTCCGAAAGTGCTTCCGCGCGCCGACTTCGTCCTGGTCACGACTCCGGTGACCCGTGAAACTCGAGGGCTGCTCGGCAAAAGGGAGCTCAACTGGATCAAGCAGGGGGCGGGCTTCATCAATCTGGGACGCGCCGAGGTCGTGGACTATGAGGCTCTCCGCCTGAAGCTCGAGCGGGGTGAGCTCTCGGGCGCCGTCCTCGATGTGTTCGAGACCGAGCCTCTTCCACCGCACTCCGCCCTCTGGTCGACGCCGAACCTCGCCATCACTCCGCACGTCGCCACCGACGACCGGGACAATTACATCCCCCGCACAATGGACCTCGTTCTCGAGAACGTGAGACGATACCTGGCGGGACGTAGACTCCTGAACCGTGTGAGCCCGGGGCGCGAATACTGACGATGACGATGGAGTCAGCGATCCGATGCCACGGGCTCAAGAAGACCTACCCGGGTGGAGTCGAAGCGGTGCGCGGCATCGACCTCGTCATCCCGCGGGGTGAGTGTTTCGGCCTGCTCGGCCCGAACGGAGCCGGCAAGACGACGACCATCGAGATGCTCGAGGGACTCCTCGCGCCCTCAGAGGGCGACATCGAGGTGCTCGGAGGAAGGTGGGGGCGCGACGACGAGACGATCCGCCAGCGTCTCGGCGTGTCGCTCCAGGACACGCGGCTGTCAGAGAAGCTCACCGTCGAGGAAACACTCCGTATCTTCCAGAGCTTCTACACCCGGCATCGGGACCTGGAAACCCTTCTT
>DASPGQ010000702.1 GCA_035620555.1 Vicinamibacteria bacterium | reverse complement strand
CGGATGGCGTTATTGGTCAGAGGGGCTGTCTGACGCATGGAATGCCACAACCTTCCAACTGCCTTCCCGTTTCACATAAACTTTCGTGAACCGCCAGTCATCTTCGACCAACTGGTCGCCGCGACTCCGGGTGCGCCTCATTCGCCCTCGAACAACAGCCGCATTGCCGAAGATTTGCACAGCCACCTCCGAGGTCTCGTACTTCGAGAACTTGATCCTATTCGACCGCGCAACGCCAACGGCTTCCGCGCGCGGCATCACGGGCATTCGTGGAACCGTCACCGTGAACTCGTCCGCCCAGAGACGCTCGAGAGTTGATGCGTCACGCTCGAGGTGGGCAGTGTTCCAAACCTCCTCGAGTCGGACTAGCTCCGCCTTGTCATCCGAGGACTGCAAAACCGTGAAGAGTAACAACATCGAGAGCATGTCTACCAGCATGATTCGTCTCCTGTACAACTATGACTCCGACGTGCGCGCACAACGTCAACTTGTGAAACATTCCTCCGCGGAACAACGCATTTCTTCGGTTCGGTATAGCGCGATAATCATCGTGTACTCGCCAAGCCAACTCGATGAAGAGATCCAGACGCTGACCTGATTCTACAGCCTGGCTCGGCGCGGTCGAAAATTCGCCATCACGCTATACAGGCGAGCGCGCGGCCGACTCGTCTGGCTTTCGAGTAGAATCAACGCTTCATGTTACGCGGCGTGGTCCTTTTCCTACTTCTCGCGCAATCCGCCGCGTTTCCCGACCCGAAGCGCGAGCTCAGGCACATCATCCCGTGGGGCGCGGGAGGAGCGACCGACACGGCGATGCGAGGCTTTGCCCGCCATCTGGAGAAGCACCTCGGCATCCCGGTCGTGACCGAGAACATCCCGGGGGCCCTGAGCGCGGTGGGACTCCTGCAGGTGAAGAGAGCGCGACCGGATGGCTATACCGTCGTGACGCTGACCTACGACGCGTTGACGCTTTCGGTGCAGGGACTGGCTCCAGTTCGCTGGGACGACTTCGAGCCACTGGGCATGGTGACCGAGCACGCGAGCGCGCTGATCGTCGCCTCTGATCGGTTCGAGGACGTCGGGTCCTTGCAAAAGGCCGCGCTGGCGGAGCCCGGAAGAGTCAAAGTTGGCAACGTGGGAACCGGAGGCATATGGCATCAGCACGCCGTCGCTATGGAGCGCGCGTTGGGGGTGCGCCTCACACACGTGCCCTATGAAGCGGGCTCGGGCGCGCAGCTGACCGCGCTTCTCGGCGGTGAGGTCGACGCGAACGTATCGAGCCTTCCCGCCGCCCTTCCCTACGTACGCGCGGGACAGCTCCGGGTGCTCGCGGTCATGGCGGAAGACCGGGACCCTCTGGTTCCCGAGGTGCGCACGTTTCGTGAGCTCGGATACGATCTCGTATTCAGCGGGTTTCGCATTCTTGCGGCTCCTCACGGAACGCCACCAGACGTCCGCACCGTGCTCGAAGATGCGATGCGGAGGGCATTCGAAGATCCATCGTTTCGCGACTGGGCGGACCGAGCGGTCATCGGAGCGCGCTTTCGAAATGCGGCCGACACACGTAGATATCTCGAGCTGACTGCCGCGAAAGTCGAGGCGCTCATGGCGGAGCTGGGCCTTGGAGGCACGCGGTGAACGGCGCCGAAGCGGCCGTCGGAACCCTGCAAAGCCAGGGGGTCGAAGTCATCTTCGGTCTGTGCGGCGACACCACGCTTCCGCTCTATGAAGCCCTTCACGATCTCGACCACGGCATGCGCCACATCCTGACTCGCGACGAACGCTCGGCGTCGTTCATGGCCGACGCCTACGCGCGCTTCAGCGGAAGAGTCGGCGTGTGTGAAGCCCCGAGCGGAGGGGGCGCGCTCTACGTCCTTCCAGGTCTCGCCGAAGCGAACGCTTCGTCGGTGCCGGTCGTCTGCATCACCTCCGACATCGACCAGGGTGAAGCCGGACGGGGCACGTTGACCGAGCTCGATCAGATTGCGCTGTTTCGCCCGGTGACGAAATGGACGCACATGCCCTCTCGCGCGTCTGAGGTCCCACGATCCCTGAAAAAGGCTTTTCGCATCGCGACATCGGGGCCGCTGGGCGCAACCCACGTAAGTCTCTCGTTCGACGTACAAACCGGCGATGCCACCGGTTTCGAGCGTCCAGCACACGTTCATGATAACGGCTACCCGCTGTCGAGACCCGCGCCCGACGCCGAGCTCGTCCGCCGGGCGGCCCGAATCCTTTCCGAGGCGTCTCGCCCGCTAATCATCGCCGGAGCCGGGGTCCTTCGCTCCGGAGCCTGGGAGCAGGTCACGGCGCTCGCCCATGCCCTCGGCGCTCCGGTCGCGACTTCGATCAGCGGAAAGGGAAGCATTGCGGAAATCGATCCCTACGCGCTCGGAGTCATCGGCAGCAATGGCGGACTTCCCTACCGGCACGAGATCTTGCGAAACGCCGACGTGCTCTTCTACGTCGGCTGTGCCCAGGGCTCGGTCACGACCGAGAAATGGACGCTTCCGAGAGACCGCGAGAAACGCATCGTCCAGCTCGATATCGATCCCGCTCGCATCGGCCACAACTATGAGACAGAAGTGGGACTCTGCGGCGACGCGAGAACGGGTCTGGACATGCTGGTCGATGCGGTGGGCTCGATCGAGCCCAAGGTCGATCCGGAGGAGATCGAACGCCGGCGGCACGAGTTACTCGAGACCGTCGAGGCCTTCCGCTCCGACGAAGTGCCGATCCGACCCGAGCGCTTCCTCGCCGCGCTCATGCCTCGGCTCCCCGACGACGCTTTACTTTGCGTGGATCCGGGAACGGGTTGTCCCTACGTGTCGGCCTATCATCGATTGCCTCGGGCCGGCCGCTGGTTCGTCTCGCCCCGGGCCCACGGCGCTCTGGGTTACGCTCTTCCCGCCGTCTGTGGAGCCTATTTCGCTCGGCCCGACGCCG
>DASPGQ010000701.1 GCA_035620555.1 Vicinamibacteria bacterium | reverse complement strand
AGCTGCACGGTCTCGGTGATCTCAGTGTCATGGGGATCGATGTGGCGGCACCGGGAGAATACGAAACCGCCTGTGGCAAGGGTTATTGGGCTTGTGCCCCCGACGAGCCTGAGGTGCTGTTTCTCGAGAACCCGGCCATCGATTATTTTGCCGCCGAAGGTGGGAATTCGTTCTTCGTCTGGGACGTCGATAGCGGCTCGTTCAAGAGAATATGGATCAGCGATTGAACCAACTCGGGAAGCTGCTCCCAAAGCGAGAGCGTCGAGTCATCGGCGGGGATTCGAAGGACTCTCCTCTTTCGGCTTATCGAAATCCTTGCAAGGTGATGGCCACCTGTCACAAGAGCCCACGTCACCTATTCTCGTATAGCGCAAGCTGCTCGCGCTTTCACCCTCCGCGTCCGTCACCGTGATCTCGATCTCCAGAGTTCGACCGTCGCTGCTCAAGGAAAAGATCTCTCGTACCCCGGCTGGACTCGCTGATTCTCCCGACGAAGGCTCGCGTGAGCCTTCGCTCACGAGCGACCGGCCTTCCCACCGGGAAGTCATCGTGATGCTTCCCGCCTGCCCGACGAACACCGGGGTCGTGGTCTCGCGATCGGGGTCGTAGATCCGCGCGTGGCTCTCGTTGATCTGACTCTCGATGACGAGCGTGCCGTTGGCCGGTTGAGTGATGTGGAGAGTCTCCGGCGCGCCAACTCCGATGAGGCCTGCCATCACGGCCGCCGGAGTGACGTGACTTCGGGCCGGATCCAGTCTCCACGTGCCCGAGAAGTCCGGCGGCTGGGCGAGCAACGAAGAGGCTCCAGCTAGGATCGCTAGCGTCAGGGCACAGGAGGCTGTGTACTTTATTGTTCCACTCCCAGATCGAGCGCGACGATCTTCTCCCGGTCGCGAGCGTAGAGCGTCGTCCCCACGAGGGACGGGGCGCTCCAAGAGGTGGTGTCGAACACCTTGGCCCGGGACAGGATCGTTACGCCTTCCGGAGAAAGCCGCGCGAGTGCGAGATCCCCACCTTCGTCCAGGATGATGGCCTTGCCGTCGGCATAGATCAGGCTTGCGCGCCCGAAACCGCGATGCTGCCACGAGGCTCGGCCGGTCTTGACGTCGAGTGCGGTGAGAAAGGCCGGTCCGAAATCACCCGCGGTGCCGTAAATGGTGTCGCCAAGGCGAAGAGCGCTCAGAAACATGAAACGCACGCGATTCGTGAACCAGAGCTCCTCCGCCAGCGTGACGTCGCCCTTCGGGGTGAGGCGAATCGCCCGGCTTCCCGCCTTGTAGGCGGATGACACGACGAGGACGTTGTCCGGGCCCCACAGCGGCGTGCTGCAGTTGAGGTCGTTTCCCGGATCGTGAGGAATCGACCAGAGCACTTCTCCCGAGGCCGGATCCATTCCGTTGACCGTGCCCCCTCCGAAAACGACGAGCTGCGGCGCTCCCGCGACCTCGATCAGAATGGGCGGCGCCTCCGAGGTCAAGAAGTCGCCCGCCTTCCAAACCACGGCGCCATCGCGCTGCCGGAAGGCCATCACCGATTGCCCTGGCCCGCCGACGCTGCAAATGACGTTGTCCTCGAAGGCGATCGGGCTGCATCCGTAGCCCGCCTTGACCACCGGCCGAATGAGAAGCGACGGCGAGTCGAACTCCGCGACGAGGTCGTGCGACCAGAGGACCTCACCGCTTCGCGCATCCAGCGCGTACATCTGCTTGTTGGTTCCGATAGTAAAGAGACGATCACCGACGATGAGAGGGGTCGCATGGGGGCCGGCGCCGAAGTTGAAGTCCTCGAGCTTCGAAGGGTACTTGTGCTCCCAGATCGTCTCCCCGGTCTTCCTGTCGAGGGCAACGACTCGCTCTTCGCGGTCCCAAGGTCCACCGCGCTCACGGCCGTTGCCCACCCGATACATGGTGTACAGTCGCGACCCGTCGGCGACGATCGCCGAGTGACCCGTGCCTAACGGACGACTCCAAACCACGGGAGGCCCCGCATCGGGCCACGTCTCGGCGAGCCCCGTCCTCTCCACGATGAAGTTTCGGTTTGGCCCGCCCCATTGAGGCCACGTCTCCGGCTCCGCTGAGCCCTGGGCTCTCACCGTGCCGGGTGCCAGAAAGACACCGGTCGACAAGGCGACAATCACGATTAGCGGCTTCGGCAGCGCGAGAATCACTTCCCCCGCCTTCCCGCCGCTTCGACCGAAGCGCGTCATCTACGGCTTGACCTTCTCCGGACGTCTCGAAGACGCCATTCCCATCAAGCTGGCCATCACCCAGAGCGGTCCGGCGAGCAGTTGCCTGAGGTTGGCAAAGAAGGCCGGTGATCTCTTTTCAAACACGTAATGTCCTCCGAATTGCAGAACCCAGCCGAGAACGAACCCGGCCCAGAGAACGCTCCAGGAGAGACCCGGCGCTGCCAGAAACGAAAGGGCAACGAAAAGCGCGAATCCCAACGTGAGCGTGGGGCTCAGCGTGAGCTGATAGAGGGTAACCGCCACGAAGACCGCGAGGGCCACCCCGAGATCGACTTTCGCTAGAAGGCCCACGACGGTGAAGGCGATGAGCGGTATGCCGAAATAATGGCACAGCTTGTTCATCGGATGCGCGTGATAGCGCGCGTAGTCGTCGAACAACGCCGAAAGCCTCGCGCTTTCCATGACCGGGGATACTCGCACGAGCGCGGGGCACGCCGCAAGCCCGTGGTATGATTGTGCGCTGAAAGGGAGCTCGGGACGAAAGGGAGGTTGATTTCATGGCAAAGGATTCGGAGGCCGCCCAGAAGAACGACGTGCACATTCCGGGCATCGATTACGACCCCGGTCAGCAAGGCCCGGCCTCCTACTCCATGATCGAGCCGCGCCTGAAGGCGATTTACGCTCAGTTCTACAAAGAGACCTACTACACGGAGCAAAAATCGCTCGACTCGAAGACCCAGGAGCTCATCGCGTTGGCCTGTTCGCTGGTCGCCAAATGTGACGGCTGCATCGAAGGACATATCAAGAAGGCTCTCAAAGAGGGAGCGACGAAAGAGCAGATCAGCGAAGCGATCGTCATCGCGATCGGTGTCAACGCTGCCGCCATTGTCGACATGACTGACAAGGCCGCCGAGAAACTAGGGCTCAATCACTTCCCTGCCAAGGCAAGTCGAAAAATCTAGCTCCAAAATACATAACGGGACAAGCCGTCTGGAACAGTCCAAAAGGAGGCGACCCAGTGAGCTCATTCGACCGTCGCACTTTCTTGAAGACGACCGCCGCGGGCCTTGCCGTGGTTCCGGCGGCCCGAGGGCTCGCGCTCCCATCGGATGACGATCCGCTGGGCGTTCGCGCCGACTTCCCCGTCACCGAGACCCACACGTACCTGAACACCGCGAGCGTGGGACCACTGCCGAAACCGGTTCGGGACGCCGGGGTTGCTTATCTGGACGAGAACATGCGCGCGCCGTTCTCCGCCCGACGCGCCGATACCCGGGAGGAGGCTCGCACCCGTTTCGCCGCTCTCTTCGGCGCCAAACCGGAAGAGGTTGCCATGCTCTACTCCACGAGCGACGGAGAGAACATCGTCGCCAGCGCCCTAGACCTCCGGCCGGGCGACAACGTCGTCATCGACGAGCTCCATTTCACGACCACATTCGTTCTCTATCGAGCGCTCGAGAACCAGAAGGGCATCGAGCTTCGCATCGTTTCGCAGAAGGACGGTCGTGCCGACATCGAGGATTTCGACGCCCAGATCGATGGGAGAACGAAGCTCGTCTCCGTGGCCTGGGTCTCCAACCGAAACGGATACCTCGAGAACCTCCAAGGGCTGACGGAGCTGGCGCACGCCAAGGGAACCCTTCTCTTTGCCGACGGGGTTCAGGCTCTCGGACACTTCCCCACGAACTTGCGCGAGGAGGGGGTCGATTTCGTCTCCTGCAACTCTTATAAATGGCTTTTCTCGAGCTTCGGCGCCGCTCCGTTCTTCGTGCGCGAGGAACATCTCGATCGCGTGCGGCCGGACCGTTACGGACACGGAACAGCGGCTGAGGATCTTGCTGATTATCACTTCGAGATGCACGAGACGGCGAGAAAATACGAATACGCGAGCGCCGCCTTCGGCACCGTCTATCAGCTGAACGCCGCTCTCGACTATTTGAAGCGCGTCGGCCTCGATCGGATACGAAACCACACGGTCGCGCTTGCCCAGGAGCTCCGTCAGGGCCTCGTCGGGCTGGGTTTCGATACCTGGACTCCGCCGATGAACGATTCCCCAATCGTGAGCTTTGTCCACGGCCGCGACCCCGCCGGGATGCGCGAGCTTCTGGACAGAGAGGGAATCGTCGTGACGTTCCGTGAGGACGGGGAATCGGTGATTCG
>DASPGQ010000700.1 GCA_035620555.1 Vicinamibacteria bacterium | reverse complement strand
CCGAGAAACACCCGCTCGCGATCTTCAGCGATTACGGAAACCTGCTGGTGGTAGCGGCCGAGATACCCCGCGGCGTCCCCCATGGCGCGGCGGCCGGAGAGGACCGATCCGGAGATGATCCGGCTGTCTCCAGGATGGAGCTCACCCTCGACGAGCTCGTCCAGAAAAGCGCCGCGTCTCGTCTTCAGAAGACGCGGCCTCTGCACCTTCGGTCCGGCGAAGGAGACGAGCCGACTCAAATCCAGCTCACCCCTTTCGAAGAGCCTGCCGATGGCGACGACGTCCTGAAGCCCGATGTGCCAAACGGTCTTGTTTCGGTCGACCGGGTCGAGGACGTGGATGTGGTAGCCCACGGTTCCAGCCGGGTGTGGACCTCGAAACCGTTCGTGGCGAAAAGGTTGCTCGGAAGGAACCGGTACCCGGGACGGCTCGGCGGTGCAGACGAAGATCGCGCCCTCGGTCAGTTTCGCCAGTGCGGCCAGTCCGCGCTCGAAATCGGCCTCCGCGCCGCTCAGCAGGGCGTCACTCGGTGCGGCCAGGGGGTTCGTGTCCATCGCGGTGACGAAGATCGAGTGCGGTTTCGTCGCCGGGCTTGCCACCCCGCCGAAGGGTCGCGCCCGGAGAGCGGTCCATTCGCCCGATTCGAGAAGGAGCTCCGTGATCTCGGTGCGCGACAGGCTCGAGGGGTGTTTACCGGTGTAGGCCCCGAAGGAGATGGATGACTCCCCGCCCGAAAGCTCGATCACCATCGACCGGAAGACGCGCCGCTCGCCTCTATGGATGGCGGAAACGCGTCCCGAGCCCGGAGAAGTGAATCGAACGCCGGGATTCCTCTTGTCCTCGAAAAGAAGCGAACCGGTTCGTACCTCGTCTCCCACTTTGACGAAGATCGTCGGCCGCATCCCGGGATAATCGTCCCCGAGCAGGGCGACTCGTCCCGGACGCGATGGGCTGTCCACCATGAGCTCGGGCTCTCCCGCGACCGGAAGAGTGAGACCTCTCGAAGATCGATGAACTGCCATCAGCTCACGCGCACACTACGGATACGGACTCGTCGCTTAACTGTCCGTGACGAGAGAGCTCGATCAGGGGGTCTTGGACATGCAGATCGAAAAGTCAACCGGCACAAAGACAAAATCTTTTCACAAAACCGCAAGTTGCGCAATGGAAGTAGGGAGCCCGGTTGCCAGTAGCTTCTCCGGGAAAGATCCGTCATACTAAGAGCGTTCACAACAAGACAGGTCCTCCCTGAGGAGGAGGATGACAGCAGGTCTTCCCCCAAGCCAACAAGAAGGGGTCGGGGTCCCGAAGTCATGGAAAAGACCTCCCGAGAAACGCGCACGTCGCCCTGGTGCCTGGAGAGCAAGCTCGAAGGGGGCCGTGTTCTGCAGCGTGTCGCCATCCATTCGTTTCCGTTCCGGATCGGCCGTATCGCCGGTCTCGACCTGACGCTTCCGTTTCAGTCCGTTTCCAAACGCCACGCCGAGATATACCTGGACGGTGAGGACCTGATGCTGAGGGACCTGGACAGCACGAACGGGACCTTCGTCAATCGCCAGCGAGTCACGGGGAGTCTGCTCCGGGAAGGAGACATCCTGCACTTTGCCGAGTTCGAGTTCCGGCTCGGGCGCGTCGAGGGCGAGGGGCTCGTGCGGCCGGCGGATCAGACGCTCGAGTTCGGGACGTTGGCGATCAGTCGTATGGTGCTCTCTCAGCAGTTCGTTTCTGGCACGAGGCAGCTGGCCGAGCTCATGGATCAGCGTCTGGTCACCGCCGCTTTTCAGGCGATCGTTTCCATTCCCGAGGGGAAGGTCGTCGGCTATGAAGTGCTCGGGCGGGGCCTTCATCCCGAGTTGCCCGAGAGCCCATGTGACCTCTTTCGCATCGCTGAGACCCTGGGGCGCGAAGCCGAGCTCTCGCGTCTGTTCCGTCAACAAGCCATCGAGCTCGTTCTCTCGTCGGGTTTGACGCTGCCGCGCCTGTTCTTGAACACGCACCCCATCGAGCTGGGTCGACCCGAGCTCATCGAGTCGTTGAGACAGGTTCGGACCCGGGCGCCCGAGCAGGAGCTGGCCCTCGAGATCCATGAAGGGGCGCTCGCCAAGCCCCACGTCACCGCAGAGCTCAAGCGAGAGCTCGATGCCCTCGACATCGGTCTGGCTCTCGACGATTTCGGTCTGGGCGAGCGCTTCGCTCAACTGGCCGAAGTCGAGCCGCACTACCTCAAATTCGACATGAGCTGGTTCGAGGATCTCCTCGAGGCGCGCGCCTCGAAACGACGGCTTTTGTCGATGCTGATGGCCGCCGCGCGCGAGCTTCACGCCGAGCCGATTGCCGAGGGCATCGAAAGCCGGCGGGAGGCGGAGGTCTGTGCCGAGATGGGTTTCCGGCTCGCCCAGGGATACCTCTACTCGGAGCCGAGGACGCTCGACGACCTGTCAGAAAAGCCGTCTCAACAGGTTGAGTGCGAGGGTCGCAAGTACCGATAGCAAGATCATCGACGTGAGCGGAACGAAGACGCGCGTCGTTTCGCTCTCGTAGCGGATGTCACCCGGGAGCCGACCGAACCAGGAAAATCCGCCCCAATGGACTACCAGGCCCAGCGTCAAGAGCGCCGCGCCGACCCCGGCGAGAACGAGCCCGACGGAACGCGTGTCCACGGTTGCAAGCTTAGCTCAAGGTAAGCGTGACAGGCGCTCCGTCAGAAGCTCGAAGAAACCTTCCGCATCGATCTCATGGACCCAGAGGGCGTTCGGCGGAAGCGCGGTGACACCCCAGAAGTCAACGACCGTCTCTCCCAGCGTGAGCTCCGATACCGTCTCGACGTCGATGTGCACCCGTTTGGCTCGGAAGAGAGCGGGCTCCAACAGGTAGGCCACGGTACAGGGGTCGTGGAGAGGCGCTCCCTCGGTCCCGTATTTCTCCGTGTCGTGACGATTGAAGTACTCGAGCATCGACTTTACCGAGCGGCCGACCGAGGTGCCGAGCCTCCCGATCGCTTCCAGGCGGGCGGGTGTCGCGAGCGCTTTATGGGTGACGTCGAGCCCCATGGCCACCAACGGTCGCCCACAGGCGAAGACGATCTTTGCCGCATGAGGATCGACGAAGATGTTGAACTCGGCCGACGGCGTCACGTTGCCACCTTCTCTTAGCGCTCCTCCCATCAGGACGATCTCGCGAATCTTGGGGGCGATCTCCGGCGCCTCGACGAGCGCGGTGGCGACGTTGGTCAGAGGGCCGGTGGGAACGAGCGTCATCGAGGCGTCCTCGGCGGCGCGGAGGGTGTCGACGATGAAGTCCACCGCATGCCCGTCCCGCAATGGCAGCGACGGCTCGTGGATGTCGGCGCCGTCGATGCCTTCCCGACCGTGGACGGACTCGGCGGTCACGAGCGGGCGGAGCATGGGTTGCGGGCAGCCGGCGTAAACCGGGATGTCGGTGCGCCGGGCGAGCTCACACATGAGGCGTGCGTTTCTCTGGGTCTTGGCGAGGGGTACGTTTCCGGCCACGGTCGTGATCCCGGCAATCTCGAGCCTGTCGGAGGCCGCGAGCGCGAAGAGAATGTTGACGGCGTCGTCCTGGCCAGGATCGCAGTCGAGAATGATCCTTTTTTGCATGGTGGTTTCCACAGCCTAACCGAGATTCGAACCATTGTGTTACATTCGGCTGACGGGAGAGCGGGTAAGAACCTCGATGAGGGCCAAGGCCAGCGCCGAGCACTTGCTCGAACGCGTGTTCCTGACGCTTGGTGACCGAGGGGAACCATCGCAACCCAGTTCCGAGCTGGTGCCGTCGTACAATGTGGAAACGGTGGATACGACCGGTGCCGGCGACGCGTTCATCGGGAGCTTTCGCCGTGTTCCTCGGCGAAGGACTGTCGGAGATCGATGCGATAAAGCGCGCCAACCTCTACGCCGCGCTAACGACCGCGTCAGTGGGTACG
>DASPGQ010000699.1 GCA_035620555.1 Vicinamibacteria bacterium | reverse complement strand
GAGAAGACGATCCTCGAGGCCACGAGCGGAAACACCGGCATCGCTCTCGCCATGCTCGGAGCCGCCCTCGGGTACCGGGTGAAGCTCTGTATCCCCAGGAGCGCGAGCCTGGAAAGAAAACTCGTGCTCCGAGCTTATGGCGCCGAGCTCGTGGAGACGAGCGCACTGGAGGGAACCGACGGAGCAATCGCAGAAGCTTCGCGCATGTTCGCCGAGAGCCCCGATGCTTATTACTACCCGAACCAGTACGGAAACGATGCCAATTGGCAAGCGCACTACCGGACGACCGCGCAGGAGATCTGGCGTCAGACCGAGGGGCGCGTGACGCATTTCGTCTGCGGTCTCGGCACGAGCGGTACGTTCGTCGGAACGACGAGACGGCTGAAGGAGTACTCCCCGGCGCTGCAAGCCATATCGGTCGAGCCGATAGAGCCTCTCCACGGCATCGAGGGCTGGAAACACATGGCCTCGAGCCGTGTGCCCCAAATCTACGACCCCCACCTCGCGGATGAACGTCTCCAGGTCGGCACCGAAGAAGCCCACGAGATGGCGAGACGGCTCGCTCGCGAGGAAGGTCTCTTTGTGAGCGTTTCGTCCGCGGCCGCGCTCATCGCCGCACTAAGGGTGGCCGAGTCGATCGAGAGCGGCGTGGTCGTCACGATCTTTCCCGATGGGGGCAACCGATCGCTTCTGGAGGGACCCTTTTCGTGATCGAGCTTCCCCACGAATCGGCTCGAGAGATCCGCCGCCATGGGCGTGCGGCCTACGGTGACGAGGCCTGCGGTGTGATGTACGGGCAGGTCACGCCCGGGCGCCGAGTCGTGGTGCGGGTCGAGCCCATGAGGAATGCCCGCGGCGACGAGCGCCATCGGCGGTTCATCGTGACCCCCGAGGATTATCGCCGGGCGGAAGCGGAGGCGGCGAGGCACGGGCAGACGCTGCTCGGGTTCTATCACTCTCATCCCGATCATCCGGCTTTTCCGTCGGACTACGATCTCGCCCATGCCTTTCCGTTCTTTTCATACGTCATTCTCTCGGTCGAGAGGGGCGAGCCCGCGGACATGCGCTCGTTCGTGCTCGCCGAGGATCGGAGCGAGTTTCTCGAAGAAGCCATTCAGCGAAAGGAGTGATTGCATGGCGGTGAAGGTGCTGATTCCCACACCCTTGAGGCCCTATACCGAACAGAAAGCCGCCGTCGAGGTCGAGGGCCGGAACGTCGGCGAGCTGCTCGATCGTCTGATCGAGCGCTACGGCGAGCTCAGGAAGCATCTCTTCGACGAAGCCGGCCAGCTGCGGAGCTTCGTGAACGTTTACGTCAACGAAGAAGACGTCCGCTCGCTCTCCCGAGGAGACACCCGAGTGGAGGAGAACGATGTGGTAAGCATCGTTCCTTCGATTGCCGGCGGGTCGACCGCGGCGGTTCCCCACCGCGGGGAAGTGAGCTTCTCCCACGAGGAGATTCAGCGATACAGCCGTCACCTCATCATGCCCGAAGTCGGCATGGATGGTCAGGCAAAGCTGAAGCAAGCCCGCGTCCTCATGGTCGGTGCCGGCGGACTCGGAGCGCCTCTCGGAATGTACCTGGCGGCGGCGGGGATCGGTCGAATCGGTATCGTGGATTTCGATCGCGTCGACCTGTCGAACTTGCAGCGACAGGTGACGTACTCAGCGAACGACGTTGGCCGGCCGAAGCTCGACGCTGCCATCCAGAGGCTTTCCGGCATCAACCCCCACATCGAGCTCGTGCCCCACGAGGCCCGCTTGTCCTCGGAGAACGCACTCGAGCTGTTCGGTGACTACGATATCATCGTCGATGGAACCGACAATTTTCCGACGCGTTATCTCGTCAACGACGCCTGTGTCTTGCTGGGGAAACCGAACGTTTACGGCAGCATATTTCGTTTCGAAGGACAGGTGTCGGTGTTCTACGCCGAGCGAGGGCCCTGCTATCGGTGCCTCTATCCCGAGCCACCGCCCCCGGGTCTCGTGCCGAGCTGCGCCGAAGGCGGGGTCCTGGGCGTCCTTCCCGGAATCGTGGGCTCGCTCCAGGCGCTCGAGGTCATCAAGCTGGCGCTTCAGAAGGGCGATTCGATGATCGGCAGGCTTCTCGTGTTCGACGCTCTGGAAATGCGGTTTCGCGAGCTCCGGCAGCGAAAGGACCCCGACTGCCCGATCTGCGGCACGAGTCCCACCATCCGGGAGCTCATCGATTACGAGGCGTTCTGCGGCATTCCCGCGCAACCGGTGGAGGCTCCCGAGGGCTCGGTTCCAACCGTCACCGTGGAAGAGCTGAAGCGACTTCTCGATTCCGACAGCGGCGTCTTCGTTCTCGACGTACGCGAGCCGCACGAGTGGGACATCGTTCATCTGGAGCAGGCGACGCTCATCCCTCTGGGACGCTTGCCGCACGAGGTGCACCGCCTCGACTCGGCCCGCGACATCGTGATCCACTGTCGCAGTGGTGCGAGGAGCGCCAAGGCGACCGAGTTCCTGATGGGAGCGGGATTCACCCGGGTGCGCAACCTGGAGGGGGGTATTTTGGCGTGGGCGGATCGGATCGATCCGTCCCTTCCTAAGTATTGATTTGCCGGGCGATGCGGATGATGGCGTCGAGACTCCGCTCGACGTCGTCGTTCGTGGTCGCCCACGAGGAGACGCTCACCCGCATGGCGGCCCGACCTTGCCAGAACGTTTCGCCGCACCAGCAGGTTCCCTCGTCCTGGACGGCCTGGACGACGGCCCTGGTCGTGGCGTCGTCTCCGAACGACACCAGCACCTGATTGAGCACGACCTCGTTCAATACCTCGAAGCCGGCCGCTGAGAATCCTTCGGCGAAACGACGCGCCAGGCGACAACAGCGCTCGACGAGGGCCACGATGCCAGAGCGACCCAGAGAAAGAAGCGCTGCCCAGATCTCGACGCCCCGAGCTCTTCTCGAGGACTCGGGGGTGTAGTGGCAGGGCTGACGGTCATCGCCCGCGGGTAAGTAGGCCGCCGTCATCGAGAGTGCCCGCCGTGCGTCCTCGGGCATTCGGTAGAGGGCGAGGCCGCTGTCGTAGGGCACGTTCGGCCATTTGTGGAGATCGGTGGCGATCGAATCGACCTCGGAAATTCCGTCAGTCAGCCCCGCAGTTTTCGGCGAGACCGCCGCCCAGAGGCCGAATGCGCCATCGACGTGGACCCATGCGCCGCCGCGACGAGCCCACCGCGTGATCGGGCGGATGGGATCGAAAGCACCGGTATTCACGTTTCCCGCCTGGAGGCAGACGATGCTCGTGGGCGAGAGATCGGGCAGGGAGTCCGCTCTCATTCGGCCCTGGCCGTCGACGGGCACGCGAACGACCCGATCTCGGCCGAGCCCGAGAAGAGCGAGCGCCTTCGACAGAGTCGCGTGGACCTCGTCACCCACGATGACCTGAATCTCCGGCGCACCGTAAAGCCCCATCGCTTCGACGTCCCATCCCGAATTCGCCAGAACGTGGTGGCGCGCCGCGGCGAGGCAGGCGAAGTTCCCCATGGTCGTGCCGGTGACGAAGCCCCCGCCCCACCCTGTCGAAAGGGACAGCAGATCTCGAATCCACCCCAATGCGATGTTCTCGAGAGTAGCGCCGATGGGAGAGCCGACGCGCAGGTGGGCATTCTGATCCCAGGCGCTGGCGAGCACGCTGGCGGCGAGACTCGCGGGCAGGGCTCCACCGGTCACGAAGCCGAAGTATCTCGGACCCGCGCTCGCGACCGTCGCCGGTGAGCCCACGTCATCGAGCGTCTTCAGGACTTGCTCGGGGGATGTGGGCTGGTCGGGAAGCGAGATATGGAGCTCGCGGAGCCGCGTCAGATCGTCGGCTCTCGGAGTGACGCTCCGCTCGGACAGACCTTCGAGATAGATCGCTGCCCGCCGGGCAGAATTCTCCAGGAGCTCTTTCATTGCGAGTCAGGGGAATCGAGGCCGGAAGGGAGAGGCGTGGGGGGAAAGACCCATTCTAGTGGTCAATGCCGTGGCGGGACCCGTAATTGATCGGCCGCCACAGCATTGAACAAAAACATCCTCCCTTGTTCAAAGGTTCGTCAAGGTCGTTTCGCCGTATCGTTTTGTTTGTCGTGCGCCTCGTTTCGGGCTCGTTCCAATAGCTTCCGGAAGAACCGCCTTCGCTCTGCCCAACCCTCCGGCCGTCTGCGGCCAAAACCGTTGTCCGCGTACATTTTCTCGTCTCCTTTTCTGTTGTACTGTTCTTTGGACGAGCGAACCGAGAGAAAAGTTTCATGCGATTGCAGGCTCCTCTGGACCAGCGAGGAGCGGGCAAAAAGGCTCGCTCGGCGAAGGAGGCGGCGATGGGTTTGGTGGTTCTGGCGCTGGCGGCTCAACTGGCTGGCTTCTCCGGCTCGTGGGAACGCGACCCGGAGCGCAGCGACGACGCGGACGAGAAGATGCGTTTGGCATTCGAGCAGATGCGCGCGCAGAGAGAACAGGGTGGCCGCCCCGGAGGCCCACCTCCTGGCGGTGGCATCCCCGGCGAGAGCGGACGCCGAGGAGGTCGGGAAGGCCGCGGTGGTGGACCGATGGAGATCGACTCCGGGGACGAGCTGGTCGTCGAGTTCGACGGTGCGGAGCTGCGTGTGGATCGGGGTCAGCGGCTCCAAATCTATTATCTCGATGGCGAAAAGCACAAACGAGAAATGCCCAACGGCACCGAGCTCGAGACCACGGCAGAGCTGAGAGGAAACTCCGTTTGGATTCGAGAAAAGATGTCGCGCGGAGAAATGCTCTGGACCTACGAGTTGTCTCCCGACGAGCAGACGCTCATCGTGACGGCGACCTTGGAGCTCGATGGGATGAAGGAACCGGTCGTGATCCGCTCCGTCTACGAGCGTCTGCCGGAATGAGTCGAATATCGAAAACAGAATTCGATTCACTTGCCGGAGCGCGGCGAACGCCCCGTGAGACGCGTGTACAGATGATAGCCGAGCCAGCGAAAGGGCTCGGGTGGTATGAACCGCAGCTTTTGCTGGTAGAAGGGATAGCCCTCCCACCGTTCGCCCTGGCCGCTGTACACGTCGGTCAGGACGCGCCCCGCCAGGTTGGCGAGAGTCACTCCGTGGCCGCTGTAACCCAGCGCAAAATAGACATTCTTGTGCGTTCCTCGAGCTCCCATCGTGCACAGCCTCGACATCGTGAGCGCGACCGGCCCGCTCCACCGGTGAATCAGCGGTACGTCCTTCACCCGCGGCAGGTAGCTCTCGAGGTGGCCTCGGCACGCCTCGAAAGCGCGTGACGGGACGTTCGGCAGACGAGTGCCGTTCGCGTAGACATAGTCGTAGCTCTCGTTGCTCCCGCCGCCGAAGAGGAGTTGGCCACTCGACGTCAGAGTTCCGTACGACAGGCGCCCGCGGTCGTCGGTGAAGCCCGAAGCCTTTTTCCAGCCCAACGACTGCCAGGTTGGATCCGCTTGCCGATCGGTCGCGACGACGTGGGAGAGCAGCGGAACGAGCGCGTTGCGAAAATAACCCAGATGCGGGGTGTAAGCGTTCGTCGCCAGGACGACGGCCTTGGCGCGGACCCGGCCCCTCGGTGTCTCGAGCTCGACCGTCGACCCTTCGCGAACTCTCGTAACTGGCGTCGATTCGTACACCCGCACGCCGCGCGATTCCAGGACTGGACGCAAACCGCGCAGAAAGGCGACCCCGTCGAGCTGACCGCCGCCGGGGTCGAGAACGGCACCCGTCGCCCCCTCGAGCTCGATGTAGTCCCGGAGCTCGCGAACGCCGAGGAACCGCAGCGGCAGACCGGCGGTTCTCAGGCGTTCGACCTCGGCCTGGCCGGCCTCCGCACTCTCGTCGCTCGTGAAGACATCCAGGTGGCCGTCGCGACGGTGGGGAACCTCGAGATGGTGCTCATCGATCAACGAGAGGATGCCCTCGATGCCTTCCTGGGTGATCGCGTAAATCTTCTTCGCTTGATCCAGGTCCCGGTTGTCGACGCCCTGAACCCAGTTCAGCATCTGGCCGCCATTGCGACCGCTCGCTCCATTCGCGATGGTGCGTGCCTCGAGAATCGCGATCCCGCGCTCGGGGTAACGTTTCGAAAGATGATAGGCGGTGGAAACCCCGGTGAAACCGCCGCCGATGATCGCTACGTCGAGAACGACGTCTCTTCCGAGAGGAGGTGCGCTCTCGTATGGAGGTTTTCCCGACAGCCAGATCGACCGGTTGTCGTCGAACGCCTCTCTCAACGTTGGGCGGCGCCAGTAGCGGTCGTGGATTCGCTCGCTTTCGCCCGCGCTACCATCGCCCGCACGTCCGCGAGAAGCGATTTCGCGTCGTAGACGATTCCATCTTTGATGGTGAGCTTGACACCCCCGACCCGGGTGGGCATGTTGTCCTCGTCGAGCTTGATGGCGCCGGTGCCGTAGAGGACTTTGAGGTTGGCGAGCGGGTTCTCTTCGACCACGACGAGGTCGGCGAGCTTTCCGACCTCGACGGTTCCGATCTCCTGCTCGAGCCCGAGGGCCTCGGCTCCTTTCAATGTCGCCGCACGAATGACCTCGAGAGGGTAAAAACCTGCCTCCCGCAGAAGCTCGAGCTCGCGAATGTAGTCGAAGCCGTAGAGCTTGTAGATGAAGCCCGAGTCGGAACCGGTCGCCACCCGGCCCCCGCGGTTCTTGAACTCGTTGACGAACGTCATCCACAACCGATAGTTCTGCTTCCAGGCGAGCTCGTCCTCGGTCGTCCAGTAGAACCAGTACGAGCCGTGCGCTCTTCGGTTCGGCTGATAGAACTTCCACAGCGAAGGAAGCGTGTACTCGTCGTGCCAGTCGGCGCGCCGCGCCCGCATCTCGTCACGGCTCGCTTCGTAGATGGTGAAAGTCGGAACGATCGTGAAGTCGAGCTCGACCAGCTCGTTCATGACGGCGTTCCAGTGGTCGCTGAACGGCGGTGCCGCCTGCGCCCAGAGGCGCCCCGCGTTGCCGAAGCGGTCCTGCTCGTTGTTGTAGTTGTAGTCGAGAGGAAAATCCTGGACGGTTCGGTCGGTGAACAATGCCTCGGGAAGACCATACCAATGCTCCATCGACGTGAGTCCCCATCTTGCGGAATCGAGGACGTTGTTCCAGGCGACATTGAGCTGCGAGTGATGGCAGGCGGTCCGAAGACCCTGCTGCCGCGCCTCGTCGAGCGCGGCGTGCATGATGTCGGGACGCTCACCGAGGAACTTGATGCCGTCTGCGCCCGCACTGGCGATCTCCCGGACCCAGCCTCGGGCCTGCTCCGGAGAGGAGATGTCCTCGCCGTATCCCTGGCCGAAAGCCACGTAGCTCTCGAGCCGGGGTGCGGTGATCTCGTTGCTCGCGCTCTTCTCCTTGTGCTCGTTCATCCAATCGATGCCGTTCATGCTCCCGGGATCCCGAACCGTCGTGATGCCGTGGCCCATCCAGAGCTTGAACACATACTCCGATGGTGTCCCCTGCGGGGCCCCACCGACGTGGCCATGCATGTCGACGAATCCGGGGAGGACGTACAGGCCCTCGAGGTCGATCTCTTCGTCGTTCGGCTCGGCCTTCGGTCTGCCCGCCTCCTCGATGGGGACGCCGGGGTAGCCGACGCTCTGGATTGTCACGATGCGGTTCCGAGCGATCACGATATCGACCGGACCCACCGGAGGGGCGCCGGTCCCATCGATCAGCGTCGCACCTCTCAGAATGAGCCTCTCGTACGGGCCAGTCCCTTCGGCGCGGGCCGGAGCCTTTGCCACCGACTCGATGCTGGTGATGTCCTGTTCCTGGAACGCGCCGAGCGCGAAAACCACCATGGCGGCGAAACGCATGGAAATCCTCCCCTTCTTCGGGCCGGTTGATGATAATGCGAGGGTGACCTCCCTTCAAAGGCCGAGGTCTGGACCGGGTGCGGTGCTCATCGCCGGCTTGTCGTCGTCTTTCCCTCGACCTATACTTCCAGTTTCGATCGCGAAAAAGAGACGAGGAGGAAGAGGAGCATGTCTGTCGATTGCCCCGTCTGCGAGGCCCCAGTCGCATTGGGCGAAGATCTGGTTGCGGGGGAGATTGTCGAGTGCAGGGACTGCGGGACCGAGCTCGAGGTGACGTCGCTCGATCCGCTCGAGCTCGCGGAAGCCCCCACGACCGAGGAAGACTGGGGTCAGTAAGGGTTCGGTTGCCATGATAAGGGTTGGGTTTCTCCACTCGCTGATCCGGCCCGACGAGAAGATGCTCCTCGCGGAGCTGGGGCAGCGGAGCAACGTCGAGACGGTGATGATGGATGTGCGCAAGCTGCACTTCCGCCTCGGCGAGGACGCGTTCCCCGTCGACGTCGTCCTCGAGCGGTGTATCAACCACTCGCGCGCGGTCCACACGATGCGGCTTCTCGAGAGCACCGGTGTTACTTGCGTCAACACCTCGAAGGTAGGATTCACTTGCGGGGACAAGCTGCTGACCTCGGTGGCTCTCCAGGAGCATCGGGTGCCCCAGCCCGAAGTGCGAGTCGCCTTCACCGAGGAGACCGCGATCGAGGCGATCGAGCGATGCGGCTATCCGGTGGTCCTCAAGCCCGCCGTCGGATCCTGGGGACGGATGCTCTCCAAGGTCAACGACCGCGACGCGGCCGAGTCGCTCCTGGAGCACAAGACCGTCCTCGGCACTTACCATCATTCGATCTTCTATATCCAGAAATACGTGGACAAGCCCGGACGAGACATCCGGAGCTTCGTGGTGGGAGATCGCTGCATCGCGGCCATCTATCGGAGCTCGAGCCACTGGATCACCAACACCGCAAGAGGCGCGAGTGCCGAGAACTGTCCCGTCACCGACGAGCTAGCCGACATCTCGTTGCGCGCCGCACGGGCGGTTGGCGGCGGAGTCGTGGCGGTGGATCTCTTCGAGACGGACGAAGGTGTTCTCGCGAACGAGGTGAACTACACGATGGAGTTCAAGAACAGCGTCTCGGTGACCGGAGTCGACATCCCGAAACACATCGTTGATTACACGCTCGGGGTGGCCGAAGAGTCTCGGCGTGGCGGCTAAGATCTCCGTCTCGATCGTCGGAGCCTCGGGTTATGTGGGCGGAGAGCTCCTGCGGTTGCTCTTGGCCCATCCTGAGGTGGAGCTGGCGCAAATTACTTCGGAGCGCCTGTTCGGACGCTACGCGACCCGAGCGCACCCGAACCTCAGAGGGCGCACCCAGCTTGCCTTCACCCGGATCGAGGATCTCGAGCCTTGCGACCTGCTCTTCTGCTGTCTGCCCCACGGCGAAACGATGGAGCGAATGCCCGATCTCCGCCTCAAGGCCGGGCGCATCATCGACCTGAGCGCGGACTTTCGCCTGAGCGCTCCCGAGGCGTACGAGAGGTTCTACGGAAAGTCCCATCTTCATCCCCAGTGGCTTTCCGAGTTCGTCTACGGCATTCCCGAGCTCCATCGTGAGGAGATGAGAACCGCTCGCTATGTTTCGAGTGCGGGGTGCAACGCCACCGTGACCATCCTCGCCCTTCGCCCGCTCTTTCGCCGGGAACTGGTCGAACCGGGGAGGACGGTGGTCGAGGTGAAAGTCGGCTCGAGCGAGGCGGGAAATCAGGCGTCCGACGCGACCCACCATCCCGAACGTTCCGGCTGCGTGCGATCTTTCAAGCCCACGGGCCATCGCCACGTGGCGGAGATACTGCAGGAGCTCGGCCTGGAGGAAGCGGCGAGCCTCTATTTTTCGGTCACGGCCGTCGAGATGGTGAGGGGAGCGCTCGCCACCTGCCACGTCGTACTGAAAGACGATCTCCCCGAGAAAGACATCTGGCGGCTCTACCGCGAAGATTACGGGAACGAGCCGTTCGTCCGCATCGTGAAAGAGAGGGATTCCATCCATCGCTACCCCGAGCCGAAGCTCGTGGCCGGCACGAACTACTGCGATATCGGTTTCGAGCGCGAAGACGGCACTCGGCGACTCGTCGTGATGAGCGCGATCGACAATCTGGGAAAAGGGGCCGCGGGCCAGGC